>DNGG01000224.1 GCA_003486675.1 Cyanobacteria bacterium UBA11372 | reverse complement strand
CCCCTTCCCTGCGAGGGAAGGGGGAGAATTCAAAGCCTCTCTCCTTGCAGGAGAGAGGTTTGGAGAGAGGTTTTCCATATCCGATGAAGGGAAGGGGGAGAATTCAAAGCCTCTCTCCTTGCAGGAGAGAGGTTTGGAGAGAGGTTTTCCACAGCCCATGAAAAGTGAGAGATAACTACAGGTAAAAGGAGAAAATCGTGATTCAAGATCAAGACACAACAAACTGCGATGGATTCCTGGTTAGCGACGATATTCGCACGGGTTTCATCTCTGGAGCAACCTTTACTAATAAAGCAATTCAGTACTCGGTCGTCGATGGATTAGCTGTTTTTGAAGGCTGCATTGTTCTGGGTACTGTTGAGGAAATGGAGGAGAAAACTGCTGCTATTCGTGCTGGGGAAGAAATTGAAGAAGAAGATAGTGCGCGTGGTGTGTTTATCCCTGGCAAAAAGTATCGCTGGCCTGATGGGATTGTACCCTATGAGATTGATGCTAATCTGCCAAATCAGAAGCGGATTAATGATGCGATCGCTCACTGGGAAGCAAAAACCAGCATCCGATTTGTGCGGCGAACTAGCAGCAATGCCAGTCAGTATCCAAACTATATTTACTTCAAACCTGCTAATGGTTGCTGGTCGCAAGTAGGGATGCGGGGAGGTAAGCAAGATATTGGTTTAGGCGGGGGTTGCGGCACGTCTGCTACAATTCACGAAATTGGTCATGCTTTGGGACTTTGGCACGAACAAAGTCGAGAAGATCGGGATAAACACATTCAGATTCATTGGCAGAATATCAAGCCTGAAAATCTGCACAACTTTAACCAACATATCACTGATGGCGATGACTACGATTCCTATGATTATGACTCGATCATGCATTACGGATCTACGGCTTTTTCTAAAAACGGTAAACCAACAATTACGACAATTCCGTCCGGAAAACCCATCGGTAAAAGCAATGGTCTGAGCGATCGCGACATCGCTACCATCGAATTTATGTATCAAGGGAAAGCGCCTACTAAATCGCGTCCATACACGATACAACAGGGAGATACACTTTATTTAATTGCCCAGCGAGAGTTAGGCGATGGAAGCCGTTGGCGCGAGATCGTGAAAACTCCAGAGGGCGGCTCTTTCACAGAAGAAGAAGCTCAGAATTTGCAACCCGGTCAGGTAGTCTACCTTCCCTTAACTTGATGATGTTTAAGTCCACACCCGCCTGCGATTCAAATCGCAGGCTAATAGCCCAAGTCCGTTAAAACGGACTAATCTTTTCTCCCAGTCCACTTGCTCACAGCTCAAGTCCATTAAAATGGATTGAAATCGTTTTTGAATAAGTGTTTAGTCCTGTTTAGAGGACTTTAGCTATTAGCCAGAGAATTGATTCTCTGGCGGGTTAACGATCAAGCGCAAGATCTAAAGATAGCTACTCTGTTTTTTGAGCAACGCCAATGTTGTCAAATAATGCTCCCCCACTCGTAACAGGCGAAATCCTTTTCTCTGAAGATTTGGCATCGTTTTCTGGAGCTACGGTGAATGTATATCTTGAAGATGTAAGTTCTCTAGATGCTCCATCCAACATCGTCGCCAAACAGGTAATTCCTGATATTAATCACGAGATAGGAACTGAAAATCGAGTCGAATTTGCCCTCAAAGGCGAGATTGCAGATATACGCGCCAGTTATTCGATTCGCGTCCATGTCTCTCGACGTAAAGATGAGCAAATTCATCGCGGGGATTGCATCAGCACAGAGAGTTATCCAGTCCTTACTTTTGGGTATCCGCATCAAGTATCAGTCCGCGTGCGAGAAGTCAAGTAGAAATCGGTTTTTTTCAACACAAATTTTGTGAGGTATTTATGAGCCAAGACACTTATTTAGAACAAGAAAGCACAGAAACTATCGAGCCTTGCGAAGAGATCAACGAGATTAATAACGACCCTGAAGAAGTGAGTCGGGCGCACTCCGGAGCAACTCGCAGTTTCGGTACTAAAGTGCAACAAGCACCAGGTTGTTCAACCGCCATTCTTAGCGGTCTTTCTAAACAAATCATCGATGAGATGAACAATATTGAACCGGGTTGTTTGGTGAGTTTTGCTGACTTAAACGTACAAAATGGTGCGGCTGTCAATCCTTTTCTTCAACCAAAAGCAAAAGCAGCATTGGCGCGTGCGATCGCAGATCGGGGTCGCACATTGGTGGTGAATTCCGCATACCGAACGCTGCCTCAGCAACTGATGCTGTATAACCAGTATAAAAGCGGACGTTGCGGGATTGCGATCGCAGCACGTCCAAGTACTAGCAATCACGAAGATGGTTTGGCTTTGGATGTGGAAGATCCAAGGGGTTGGGAACCTTATTTTATCCGACATGGCTGGCGACCTTTGCGCGGCGATCCGCCTCATTTTGACTATACAGGCGGGGGAAGGTCGGATATTAGCAACATTGCGGTCAAGGCTTTTCAGCGACTTTGGAATCGGTATAATTCTAGCGATCGCATTGCCGAAGATGGTGACTGCGGCGCGGCTACTTTAGCACGACTCAATCAATCGCCTATCGCCGGTTTTGGAGAAACAAATAGCACCAGAATATTGCGGCTAGCTCAACCTTTTATGGAAGGTGATGATGTGCTTAAAATTCAGCAAGCTTTAATCAAAGCAAATATCACCGTCACCGTTGATGGAGTTTTTGGATTAAGCACCGAAACCGCCATCAAACAATTTCAACAGCAAAAAGGTTTAACACCCGATGGTATTGTCGGGACAGCAACCCGTTTAGAACTGGGATTGTGAATTCATCTCATTTCCAAGCGAGGCAGAGCCTCTTTCAATGCGTTCCCAGGCCGGAGCCTGGGAACGAGATCCGACCCCCCATAACTCGTTCCCAGGTTCAACCTGGGAACGAAAAACTAGAGGCTCTGCCTCGGTTTGGCAATTAGCAATTAGCAAAAAAACCAGGGTAATTATGACTAAGAACATCTACGCCTTATTAGTTGGTATTGACAACTACCATCCCGACTCTATTCCACAAATTTCACCATTAAAAGGCTGCGTTAACGACATCAAAGCTGTAGAATCCTATCTGCGGGAGCGAATAGTAAAAGACAGCGACTGGCAACTCGTAGAACCCAAAGACCAACCGTGGATACTTTTAGATCGGGATGCCACACGTCAGGCAATTATTAACGGCTTTCAGCACCATTTATGCAATGCTGACAGCGATGATGTTGTATTGTTTTACTACTCTGGTCATGGCGCTCAAGAAAAAGCACCAGAGGAGTTTTGGGAATTAGAAGCCGACCGTTTAAATGAAACTTTAGTTTGCTACGATAGCCGTACAGAAGGAAGCCGAGACTTAGCCGATAAAGAACTCAGATACCTCATCTCCAAAGTTGCACGAAATAATCCTCGCGTCATTATCTTTCTCGACTGCTGTCACTCCGGTTCGGGAACCAGAGATTTACCTCCAGAAGTTACAGTGCGTCGTTCCTGCGTAGACTCGCGGGAGCGCCCCTTAAGCAGCTTTATCTTTGCTAATGACGAAACAGGGTTAGGTGAATTGTTAACCTGTCCTCTGAACCCAGAAAAGAAAACCACTGGTCTAGTATTACCCAAAGGCAGACACGTCCTATTTTCCGCTTGTAGAGACTACGAACTCGCTAAAGAATACGAAGCAGAAGATGGTCAACATAGAGGGGTTTTTTCTTATTTTCTCATGCAAACAATGCACCGAACCAATGGGAACATAACTTATCGAGATTTAGCTAGAAATATTAACGCATTAGTCAGCGGCAAAGTCAAGGAACAATCGCCGCAAGTTGAAGCATCCGATCCAGAGGATCTAGACAGACATTTCTTGGGTGGAGCAATTCAAGAACGTCCTACATACTTCACCTTAACCTACAGGACAAACGATCATAGTTGGGCGATCGATGGAGGCGTTCTCCACGGTATTCCTAAACCTTTTGACGGCGAAAATACCTTATTAGCATTTTTTCCAGTAGCCAGTAGTGCGGAAGAATTACGCCAACTTTCACATGCTTTAGGTGAAGTACAAGTAACTCAGGTATTGCCAAACCACAGTTTGGTAAAAATTATTATTGGTAGCGATCGCTTACTTAAAAACGAAAGCTATTGGGCAGTAGTGACCAGTCTGCCATTGCCTCGTTTAAAAATTTACATTAAAGGCGATGAAAATGACTTGCCAGGTGTGGAAATGGCGCAACAAGCACTGTTAACAATAGCACCAGGTAACAAACCTTCATTATATCTACATCAAGTAGATGAAGCCAAGGACGCAAATTACCATTTGCTAGCCAAAAACGGTCAATATTGGATTACGCACCCTGAAGATGACCGTCCTTTAGTTGCCCCCATTCCTGAACCAAATAATGGCGAAATTTACACGGAAAAAAATGCCCGTCAAGTAATTATTCGTCTAGAAAATATCGCCCGATGGAATAACATTCTGCAACTTGCCACTCCCGCTACAAGTCGGATTAAAACCGATGATGTGGAAATGGAAATTATCCTTCTTTCTGAGCGACAAGAATCAAGTCAGAAAGATGGAAAAATTTCCTCATCAGAGATGCGTGTAGAATATACCTATGACAATGGGGATTGGCAACCGCCAAATATTCAAATTAGGCTGACTAATCATAGCGATCGCAAGCTTTTATGCAACGTTTTGGTCCTGTCAGAAAGCTTTGCGGTAGATGTACCGTTCTTCGATCGAGAAAGTAGCATTGTCCTTGAACCAAAACAACAGGAAAACAGTTCGCCTGATATTTTTTTTCAAGTTCCCGATCGATTTGTTCAGGCAGGCATTACTGAATACAAAGATATATTAAAGCTAACGATCAGTACGACAGAATTTGATGCAAGTTTGCTCAAGCAAGATGGAATATCTTTGCCTCAATCCAAACGTCATGCAGGAGGATACCAGGGAACTCTTAATCGTTTAATGGATGCAGTGAATACTCGCGAAGCAGTGAAAGCTAAAGGCAACTATGATGATTGGATGACCAAAGAAGTCACAATTACCATTGTGCGCCCCCAGGATGCGAAGGAAATTCAAGCGGGTAGCAGCACTTTATTACAAAATGGTGTAGTCGAGTTGCAATCCCATCCCAGTTTAAAAGCAAAAGTTAATCTTACCACCGTACCGCAAGCGAGTAGAGATTTAGGAAATCTAATTGTACCGGCAATTTTGCGGCAACAATCTGATATTTCTCAACCGTTTCAATTTACCACGGGTCGAGGCAACGATCCAGGATTGAGTGCGTTGGAGTTAAGTCAGGTAGAAGATTACAGAGTTGTTACACCAAAATCGCCTCTTAAGTTGCTGGTTGATGCAGAATTAGCTGAAGATGAGCATATCTTGCCTTTTGCTTATGATGGCGAATTTTTCTTGCCATTAGGAAGAGCTAAAAAAACTAAAGATGGAAAAACAGAAATTATCATAGAACGGTTAGTAAACCCAACATCACGCGATCGCAGCTTGCGGGGGTCAATTCGGATTTTCTTTGAAAAGCTAGTCAGCACGAAGCTGGGAAGACCCTTTGAGTATCCAATTTTAGCTGCCGTAGATTTTGACGAAAACGATAAACCAATCTACCAAAAGAATCAAGCGATAATTCAAGCTAGAGTTGCTAAAGCTAAACGAATTATCCTCTACATACATGGCATTATCGGGGACACTGAAAGCATGGTTCCCAGCGTGCGAAAAGCTACAGTAGAAGTGAATGGTAAACAGCGTCCTATCCAAGAATTGTACGATCTTGTACTGACGTTTGACTACGAGAATATCGAAACCACAATCGAAGATAATGCGCGGCACCTAAAACAACGATTGCAAGCAGTAGGTTTAAAACCAAAGCACGGAAAACAGTTGCACATCGTGGCTCATTCAATGGGTGGTTTGGTTTCTCGGTGGTTTATTGAGCGAGAAGGGGGTTCTCGAGTTGTGCAACACTTAATTATGTTAGGCACGCCTAATGCTGGTTCGCCTTGGCCTGGGGTGCAGGATTGGGTTTTTGCAGCCCTTAGTATCGGTTTGAATCAACTTTCGGCAATTGTTTGGCCTACGAAAATAGTAGCTCAATTACTCAAGTTTTTGGAAGAGAAAGACTATTCGCTAGACCAAATGCAACCAAATTCTTCTTTTCTCAAAGAACTTGCAGCCAGTCCAGATCCTCGCGTTCTCTATACAATTATTGCCGGTGATAGATCGATTGTTTCAGGAGCTACAGACATTCAGCCAAATAAGCATTCTCCTCTGCTAAAGCGTCTGATGCAAAAACTGTTCGATCCGCTTGTGGATAAAGTTGTAGATTGGACGTTTTTTAGCCAACCTAATGACATTGCTGTTACTGTTGCCAGCATTAAAAGTGTCAGTTTAAAACGCTCGCCTAAACCTCGAATAGTACTACCAGATACCGCTTGCGACCACCTGACATACTTTACCCATCCAGCGGGGTTAGATGCGCTGGCAAAAGCACTTTATCCAAGACAAAATCTGATTATCCGTTCTCTGGCAGCGATCGCTGCCAAGAAAAATTTTGCAGGGGTAAATGGCGTAGTTATTAGTTTGATTGCCTTGTTGGTTGCCGGAGTTATTGGCTTGACTACTGTGTGGAAAAATACTTCGCAACAACCAGTAGAGCGAAACAAACCTAGTCAAGTTTTACAAACTGACCAACTCCCTTAAATACAAAGCATTGGTAATTAGTCCGGTTTACGAACTATTACCAATTATCTATCCTAAAAATTATGCCTGAAATTAAGCGATCGCTAGCTGTTGTTATCGGCATTAATGCATATTCCAACGGTATTCAGAAGTTGGAAACAGCCGTTAATGACGCGGAAAAAATTGCGAAACTCCTAAAAGAAAAATATCAATACGAAGTCCTCCTGCTGTTGGATGAAAAGGCAACTAAGGCGCAGCTGACCGATTTGTTAGAAAATTTTGAAGATAAAATACTGCGTTTAGCCGATGGAAATGAAGTGCAAATTAAAGAGGATGATCGCCTGTTGTTTTACTTTGCAGGTCACGGTATCGCTTCAGAAGTACAGAACAATACAGATGAGCTAGCGGGCTATTTAGTACCCCAAGATGGACAATGTGGTGCTAAACGCACCTGGCTACAGATGCAAAGACTGCACGACGCCCTGATTCACCTGCCTTGCCGTCATTTGTTGATTATCCTTGATTGCTGTTTTGCGGGGACGTTTGGTCAGGTAAGTCATCGCGAGGCGGTGCGGCCAGCGCAAAAAGTGTCTCGCGAAAACTATGAGCGCTTGGTTTCTGGTTATGCTCAACAGGTAATCACCTCAACAGCGCATGACGAAAGAGCTGCGGATTCCCTCTTCGGACAACGGGACAAAGATATTTCCGGTCACTCCCCCTTTGCAGAACTCTTACTCAGGGGATTGAATGGAGAAGCAGATTACAACAAAGATGGAGTTATTACTGCTTTTGAACTTTGTACATATTTAAAAGGCGAACTAGCCAAGAAAATCACTACACAAACCCCAGGTTATATCCAACTCAAACGCCATCAAAACGGGGACTATATCTTTCCCCTTCCCGGTTTTAACCGCGATCAATTACCTACAACCTCCAAAGCCAGTGAAAAAACAAATCCTGACGGCTCAGAGTCTATTGAAGAAGAAGATAGCCATAAATTATTTACTAAATTTCTATTTGACGACAAGCTCCTATTTCTCACACTGCTATTGGGCGATGAAGACTTGACAAAATATATCTTGAATCAAGCCGGAGCGATTCCACCTTCTCTCCTCAAATATATCAATAAACTCGTAGAAACTCTAAGGAAAAATCAGATGATTAATCAAGGAAATTACAAAGAATTTGGTGAACAAATCGAAAGTATTAGTCAAAGAGCGGATTGGGAATGTGAGAAGTTAGTTAGGGACGATCCCGCCTGCGAAAATACAATTCGCCATGTCATGTTGCGAATGGTAGCAGTAAATGAGCCTGAGTCAGTTCACAGACGAGTGCTTGACAATGAGCTTGTGTATTCTGAACAAGAAGAAAATGCACGATTGAAAAAAGTAATCGCTCAATTTTGTGCTGCACACCTGGTAGTAAGAAAACAAGATAACCAGGGCAATGGCTATATAGAACCTGCCGATGATACTCTAGTCCAAAAATGGTCAAAGGTTCTGTTGTGGAAACAACAGGAGTTAAGGAATCTGCTGCTGCAACGAGAGTTGACACCTATCGCCTATCAATGGTCAAATCAAAAGCAGGATAAACAAGCTTTTCGTTTGCTCTGGCACAATGACCCTCGCCTGCCGTTAATCAAACAAATATGCGAGCAAAAAGATAGCTGGTTAAATGCTTTTGAGTCGGAATTTGTCAAGTCCAGCATCGAGCGCCAACGCCATAAACGCCGTCGTATTATTGTTATGATTGGTGGAGCGATCGCATCCCTCTACGGATTAACTATTTTTGCTCTATATCAACTAGAAATTTCCCGATTACAGGAAAAAGCAGAGTTAGTAAAAACTTTACTTCCTACACAGCCTTTAGAAGCACTCGTGCTTGCCATTAAAACAATGGGTGAAAACAAGTCTTGGATGCCGTGGAACATACTTAAACCAGTTGATAACAGCTTAAAGACAGCAACAAATATCGCCAGAGAAAGCAATTATTTCCAAGTAGATAAGGGTATTGTCCATTCAGTAGCCATTAGTCCAGATAACAAAACAATTGCTGCTGGGGGTAGCGATGGGAATTTATACCTGTGGAACTTGCAGGGTAAACTCACTCGTAAAATGCTTACTGTACCTAATAATAGAATCAATTCTGTCGCTTTTAGTCCCAACAATTCTAATATTCTTGTGGCTGGGGGTAGCGACGGTAAGTTGCGCCTCTGGAACTTGCAAGGTCAACCCACTGGTAAAACACTTGCTGCACATAACAAAGGTATCAATTCAGTTGTCTTTAGTCCTGATGGCAAAATCATTGTCACTGGGGGCGGTGATGGAAATTTTCGCCTGTGGGACTTACAAGGTAACCCGATTGGTAAACCGTTTACAGTAGGTAAGTCTGGCGTGAGTTCAGTAGCAGTAATGTTTAATCGAAAAATGAATAGCACGATCGTTGTTAGTGGTAGTTTGGACGGCACAGTAAGCCTGTGGAACTTAAAAGAGGGTAAGCGTAAGCAAGCATTTTCTGCCCATAAGAATGGTGTGAATTCAGTAGCTTTTAGTCCCAATGGCGGAACCATTATCACTGGAGGTGGAGATGGTAAGGTAAACCTGCGGGAGTGGGAGGGTAAAATAAAGCAAACATTTACAGCTAATGAGTTTGGTGTCACTTCAGTAGCGTTTATTGATGATAAAACAATTATCAGTAGCAGTATGACAGTGCGGCGGTGGAACTTGCAGGGTAAGCCAATTGATCCGCCGTTTCGGGGTCATTCGCGTTTGGTCAAGTCAATCGCAATCAGTCGCGATCGCCAGCTACTTGTTACTGGTGGCGATGACGGCAAGGTAAAGTTGTGGGACTTGCAGAATCCGCCGAAAAACGCGCTGGAAATTGCTTGCACGCGCTTGCAGCATCACCCTGTCTTCATAGAGCCAAAAACATCCGTGCAAAAAGCAGCTATAGCTACTTGTCAAAGATATGTTTGGCATCGTCCCTAATCTTTAAACAGTGTCAGTACTCGATCGAAAATATCTTCCCCGGCGCGAGTTTGCAGAATAGAATGAGCTAATTTAATGAAACCTTGGTCGGTTTTTTTATCCAGTTTAATCAGTTTACTAGCAGCATAGTAGCCCATATCCCCCGTTCCTAATTCATTAGTTCTGCCAGTTTGTATGACTGGATTTTCTTTATCCCAACACAGTACTTTTCCTCGCAAAGTAAACTGAAACCAAATTATTTCATGATTTTGAAATTCAAAAAATACGTCAAAATAAGATTCTTCACCTTGATACCAAAGGCGTTCTATACTGGCATTTTTCTTCAATAGCTTCTGATCGATAGGTCGCAAAGAAGCCCCCAGTGCCGCAATTTCGTCCCGCTCCATAATCTTATACATTTACTTTAATAACCCCTTTCCTTAAAATTTACGTACAACCAGCAGTTACAGCTAAATTTTGTCATATTCGATTTATTTATTTATTTTTAGACCATGTAGGTTCTCACTAAGCAAATTGGCTAAACTACTAATTTATACAAAGCTTCTACAGGTCGATCGGGAAAATTCAGAATTTATTTTTTTTGAAAATTAAATTCACCCTTATGGGTCAAAAGCAACCTGATGTGGTAAATGCTAGCTTTAGGGAGTCAATCATCGATCTACATTTTGGCAACTCTTAATTCCAGAAAACTAGCAGAATCTCAAGGTGCAGACTGGGGGTACAAATGTCCTGCTTGAACCCAGAGAATTTGGGATGAGTTGAGCCAGGAGCGATCGAAAGCGCTGAGGTGGGTGGTAGTAATTAGAGTTTGAAACCGCTCTTGAATGGCGTCTAGCAGTTGATTTTGACGGTTGGGGTCTAGTTCGGCTAAAACATCATCTAGGAGTAAAAGCGGCGGCTCGCCGACGACTTCTTCAATCAGTTTTAGCTCTGCTAGCTTGAGCGCCAATACTAATGTTCGCTGCTGTCCCTGAGAGCCATAAGCTCTTGCGGGTGTTTGATTGATTGTAAACTCAACTTCATCCCGGTGGGGACCAACCAGGGTAGTCCCGTGGTGTTGTTCTAAGCTACCACGCTGCTGAATCTTTTGAAAAAAAGCCAGCTTGATCAATTCTGGATCGTCCTGTTCCAGTGCGACGTTAGGGGCATACTTAATTTCGAGTACCTCCTTGCTACCGCTAATGGCTCGATGCCAAAATTCAGCTAAGGGAGCCAAACGCTGCAACGCTCTAGCTCGACGCCTGGTGACGCGAGTTCCAGCTGTGACTAATTGAGCATCCCACAGGGCTAATTGTGACTCAACAATTGAATCTCCCCTGCTCACCTGCTCCCCTGCTCCCGGAGTCCCCTGCTTTAAAAGAGCGTTGCGCTGACGCAGAATTTTGTTGTACTGCTGTAAAATGTGGGCGTAAAAGGGTTCTAGCTGAATTAACAGCGTATCGATCCAATTACGCCGCTGTTCTGGACCACCCCGTACCAAGTCTAGATCTAAACTAGAAAACTGTACGGCATTGAGCGTACCCAAGAATTCCATCTGACGCCGCAGAGACTGGTGATTGAGGGTAACTGTACGACGCCCGTTGCGGCGCAGGGTTAAAGCGAGGTCAACCGAGCCGGTTTGTCGCTCTAGGGTGGCAGTAATTTTACCTTCAGCAGTGCCTTCTTGGACTAAATCGCGATCGCGCGCTGCCCGATGACTCCGCAGCGTCGCCAG
>DNGG01000430.1:17915-18588 GCA_003486675.1 Cyanobacteria bacterium UBA11372 | reverse complement strand
GTTTCAATCCCTGATAGGGATTTGAATTAGTTGCAACCTTAAAGTCCCGGTAGTACCATTGGCATGAGCGGTCAGGTTTCAATCCCTGATAGGGATTTGAATTAGTTGCAACGTGGCGGTATTCCTTAATTCCTAATCTGTTGGGATTAGAGTTTCAATCCCTGATAGGGATTTGAATTAGTTGCAACCAACAACTGGACTAACGAGAATCCAGATAAGCCCAGTTTCAATCCCTGATAGGGATTTGAATTAGTTGCAACCAGCGTTAATTCTGGATCGACGCCTTTTTGATTTGTTTCAATCCCTGATAGGGATTTGAATTAGTTGCAACTGAGTATGGTAGGCTTCGCACATCGGGGTAGATTGGGTTTCAATCCCTGATAGGGATTTGAATTAGTTGCAACAATTTAAGTGCAGCGCTTACCAGGGCTTGGATAATGGTTTCAATCCCTGATAGGGATTTGAATTAGTTGCAACTCTGAGCGTATTTCACGGGAAGGGATTAAAATACAGTTTCAATCCCTGATAGGGATTTGAATTAGTTGCAACAGAAGCCTTAGCTCGTGCTAAGGAAATAATTGAGTTTCAATCCCTGATAGGGATTTGAATTAGTTGCAACAATCAGCACGCCTTCTTGATTAGCGCCCATTACTGTTTCAATCCCTGATAGGGA
>DNGG01000430.1:17023-17691 GCA_003486675.1 Cyanobacteria bacterium UBA11372 | reverse complement strand
GGATTTGAATTAGTTGCAACTCGACGCTCTCGAACGTGAGGATCTAACTTGAAGAGTTTCAATCCCTGATAGGGATTTGAATTAGTTGCAACTGTACCCTTTGTAGGTTGCTTTGTCCTGTCTCAATAGTTTCAATCCCTGATAGGGATTTGAATTAGTTGCAACGTGAAACTGCTGTTTAAACAATTAGTGATGGAGTTCTGCGTTTCAATCCCTGATAGGGATTTGAATTAGTTGCAACAGAAAGCCCTTCGTTGCGGATTGTTACCCAGTCCGCGTTTCAATCCCTGATAGGGATTTGAATTAGTTGCAACACTTGAGCGCACCGGGTTGTACGTTGACAAGGATAAGCTGTTTCAATCCCTGATAGGGATTTGAATTAGTTGCAACTTGAGAGAAGCGCTCGCAGAAGCAGAACGAAGAGAAACAGCTCGCCGAGTTTCAATCCCTGATAGGGATTTGAATTAGTTGCAACGGTAATTTTACCGGCTAATCCAGACCGCAAGCGTTTCAATCCCTGATAGGGATTTGAATTAGTTGCAACTTTACCTTGTTCAGAACTAGCTGGCTAAACATCGTTTCAATCCCTGATAGGGATTTGAATTAGTTGCAACTTACTCGGTATACTGATGAACACTCTTTGCGTCTTGTTTCAATCCCTGATAGGG
>DNGG01000430.1:13785-16670 GCA_003486675.1 Cyanobacteria bacterium UBA11372 | reverse complement strand
GGATTTGAATTAGTTGCAACAAACTGTTACCAGGCACGAGGTATTTATCAATCTAGTTTCAATCCCTGATAGGGATTTGAATTAGTTGCAACAAATAGAGATTGAGCTTTTGGAAGTCGGAAGCTTGGTTTCAATCCCTGATAGGGATTTGAATTAGTTGCAACACAAATGCAAGCGAGGTTGGAGCATTACGACCGCTTGTTTCAATCCCTGATAGGGATTTGAATTAGTTGCAACTTGAAAGAATCCTCTATCTGCAATCAATCGCAGAAGTTTCAATCCCTGATAGGGATTTGAATTAGTTGCAACCCTCAAAGTCTTCGTAAGGAATGACTAAGTTGTTTTCGTTTCAATCCCTGATAGGGATTTGAATTAGTTGCAACATGGGATGGTTGGTACTATCTTCGGTATGCCGGTATACATGTTTCAATCCCTGATAGGGATTTGAATTAGTTGCAACAAGTATAACCTGAAAAAAAACAACCATGACACCCGGTTTCAATCCCTGATAGGGATTTGAATTAGTTGCAACCTCGGAGTCCTCACTACTTCTACTCAACCGCTTAGTTTCAATCCCTGATAGGGATTTGAATTAGTTGCAACCAGAATACGCAGAATACACCTTTTAGGTTTTAGTGTTTCAATCCCTGATAGGGATTTGAATTAGTTGCAACTTTAGGGTCGATCAGTTGGTTGCGTCTCAGGCTCAGTTTCAATCCCTGATAGGGATTTGAATTAGTTGCAACGACCAGCTCTGGAATCGTTACTGTATGAGGTTTTCAAGGTTCGTTTCCGGGAGACAAAATAAAAGTACCATTTCAGGCTCTGAGGTGTCAAGCACCTGGTGAGGCGATCGCGCTCAAAAGCAGTCATAGCAACAGTTTCAGAAATACCGGGAGAGATTTTTTGGGGAGAGGAGGGTCAAAAGCTTGCGGGGTAAAGATTTGAGCCGAAAAATTTGACCCTTCATTTTTTACACCTAACCTCTCCCGGAATTTAGGCAAAAAACACCGTCGTGTCCATAGGCATCTCGCCACCGATGCGTTCGACTTTACCCTGACAACAGGCGCAGAGGAAGTAAAAGCGAATGCTGTCTTCTTTAGGTTTGATTAACTTGGCGAGGCGCGATCGCAGCTTAGCATATTGGGTTGGCGTCAGTTCGCACTCAAACACGCTGTACTGCATCCATTGCCCATAAGACTTTAGCGCTTTATGGATCTTAGTGCGGCGCTTATCTTCTGGAATATCGTAAGAAATCACAACGTACATAGTTATTTCATCACCAAAGGTGTATATTTCTCAATCTCACCCATCAAAAATTTCGCCAACAGACGCGATTGAAGTTCAAACGCTTCTTGATAGCTACATTTCCGTCCCAAAACCGGATGCTTAAACTCAGATTGCTTCTTCTGGGCGTACATTCTCAAAAACTCTCGACATCCGGTTTCAGTCAGTTTTACAACATTGCTGAGTGGTTCTGTAGTAAAGTCATCGAGAGTCAGCTGGCGGCGATTGATCGCATTCAATATCATCGCATCCACAACCAAAGGCCGAAACTCTTCCATCAAGTCAAAAGCTAAACTCGGACGCCCATAACGCTGGAAGTGAAGATAACCTAAATAAGGGTCAAAACCCACAATATTGATCGCGCTTTGAACGTCGTGACGCAGCAGCGTGTAACCAAAATTCAGCAAAGAATTCACCGGATCGGTAGCAGGGCGATGTCTGGGCTTAAAAGTAAACCCATCGACGCGAATCAATTGGTTAAAAATGCCAAAATAAGCCGCACTTCCCGCTCCTTCCAAACCTCGCAGCGAGTCGATATTATGAGTTTTGTTAACCGATGCGATCGCATGAGATATCTGAGCGATCGCCCCATCGAAGTTCAGTTCTGTCCAATCCCGCTGAACCTGTTGAATATTCCGACGATAATTCTTCAATTTCCCCCGCACAAATCCCTGCACCACGTGAATCGCTTTTGCCGTTTCTCCTTTAGCATTCCACTGGGCATCTCGCACGAAAATATTTTTAGTCAACTCCGGTTCCAGCTTGCCCAAATATTTCCCCGTCTCGGTCATAAACGTCAGGGGAATTTTCCGTTCTAAAAGTTCTGCAATCAAAGCCGGAGAAATCGTCGCCCGTCCCAACACCACCACGCCGTCTACTTTCAACAGCGGCACATCTAAAATTGTCTTCTTATCCGCTTTAACTTGCAAACGTTCGTCAGTTTTGCCGATAAAAGATTCAGCTTGAGTAATGTAAACCGTTCCCATATTCACCTCTAAACTTAACTTGCTTCTTGATAGCGTTGAACCTTATCTGCCACTTGAGGCAAACATTGATGATAAAGACTGCAACCCTGGCAACGTTTGGTATAAATAGGCTTAGGAATTGCACCTGTTTCGAGCAAAGTTTGAACAGCGGAAATGGTAGCGATCGCCTCTCCCCTCAATTCGTCATTAATCTCCACCAATTGCCGTTGATGGGAAGAAGCATAATAAACATAACCCTGGGTAATTGTTCGCCCCGTCATCTCTTCCAAACAAAGCGCCTGCGCCACAACCTGCATCTCATCGTTATCCCATTCCCCCTTACTTCCCCGCTTATATTCCACCGGATAAATCTGTCCCGAATCCGACTCAATTAAATCCGACTTGCCAATCAATTTATACCGTTCCGACTTCAACCAAATTGCCCGTACCTGGTAGGTATCTTCCCGCATCCCTTCGCTTAACGTGTGGACGCGATCGTGCAAACTTGTCCCCTCAATCGTATACTGATTATCGACAAACTCTCCCGCGCAAAACATCCGCCAACAACGATGGGGACAATAGGAATAATGATTGAGAGAAGCCATGGGAATGTAGTCTTCGTTCATAAATTTG
>DNGG01000430.1:12502-13570 GCA_003486675.1 Cyanobacteria bacterium UBA11372 | reverse complement strand
TGTAGTCTTCGTTCATAAATTTGATAATTGCTAATTGCTAATTGCTAATTGGTAATTGCTAATTGCTAATTGGTTATTGCAACCGGCGTGTCATACCCATACCCATTGGAGTTTTCCGTCCGACTCCGCTATAAAGGGCAAAATCAGCTAATACGTTGATCTGTTTAATTGCTATTGGGTCTAAATCGCCCATCAAACGATAGCTAACTTCTCCCACACAACCAATAAACTTACTGCGAGAATCAGCAGCAACTTCCGTATTGATATTGAAATAACTGGGAAAAATCGACTCAATCGCCAGATTAGAAATCTCAATCCCGCTATACTTATTCCACCGATGCAGCAAACTATTAAATACACAATCCCGCGTCGGTAATGCGGTATCAAATTGGCCTTGACGAAACGCCGTCGGTGTGGCAAAAGTTAGGGAGATGATGCGATCGCTCTCGGAAGCCTGCTCGTATAATTGAGCATAAGAAGTAGCATTAACCCAAGGCTGAGTAGATTGAGGCGTCCCCAGAATGCTGGTAATATGTAAATCCGCAGGCCCCAAATGCCAAGGCTGTTCGGGATTAAGATTCAGCCACAAATGAGTTAACTTACCGAACAAAGTATCATCCAACAAAGTAATCCGCCACCAACAAGACATCCCCGCTGGAATTGGTTTTTTATGTTCCCAATGCAGGGTATTTTCGCGCTGTTCGAGGCGGCGGCGATTCGTTTGCAAAGGACTGAGTGTAAACGCTTTATCTGCTTGAGAATCGTGCAAATAAGTTCCCAATTCATAATCGACAGAACTGACCAAATTCAGAAACAGCGCGTGGAAATGTCGTCCCGTCAGATATTGCGGTGGAATCGGTGAAATGGGAACAAGATTGAGAACAAGACTGTGAGGCATATTCAGAAATTAGATCGAAGGTATACTGGATAGCATTGACCGAGCCTTGAAATAGCCTTGAAATAAATTTCAAGCTCAAAGCTAAAACCCATTAAAATGGGTTATATCAAATCCTGCTAGTAAACCCCCCCTGATTTTATAGCCCGCGAAGGCGGGCTTTGTTTGTGTAG
>DNGG01000430.1:0-12306 GCA_003486675.1 Cyanobacteria bacterium UBA11372 | reverse complement strand
GCCCGCGAAGGCGGGCTTTGTTTGTCTAGCCGCGACTTCAGTCGTTCGGCATAAAGGGGGTGATGAAAGCGGATTTGGTATTAGAATGATTTTTTTACCTGTCAACCGTTAAAGCGATACTGCATCAAAGCGGGAATTTTGAGCGAGTTTAATTCATAAAAATGTCCGCGAATTTTGACATTTTGAATTAGACTCACTGGCGGCATATTTACCACATCGTAGCTAATCACTTGATGGGTAAACATGACATCCAAAGGATTTAGCGGATAGGGAAAGATGAATTCCGATTCTGATGGCGATCGCCTACTCTCCCCCGTTTCCACAATTGTCACTTCTGCCTTACTCATCCACTTACCCAACCGAATCCATCTCGGCAGTTTGAGAGTTTTTTCAGAAATCAGGAAAAACTCAAAAACACTTTCCGCTGCAATTTCCTTAGCCCTGCCAAAACTGGGGATATTTTTCTGGGTTTTCTCCATTTCAACGTGATAGTTGTTGTTGGCGTATTTCCAGGTGTTGAGGGTGGAAGAGTGGGAGAGCGATCGCGCTGGAGTGACATAAATCTTTTGCTCGTTCAGCGGCGTCAAATGCTCCTCATATTTCGGCACTTGATCGGGACAAAAATAGCGATAGGAATGTTCTTCAGCCACCGTAGTTGAATAGGTTTCGCTATCGACTAAACCGAGAGCATAACAAAGCGCGTAATTGTGAATAACTGGCTCAGTTTCGTACAACCTTCCAATCTCGCGAGTAGCAAAGTAAATGCTATCGTGCAACTCAATTTGACAGCGATGAATAATCGTCATGATTTTTTTCCTGCTTTGGCTTTTTCGCCTTCAGGCTTCTGTTTAATGTGTTTTTTGTTGTAGGCTTTTGCTTCTGCATCAGCTTGCTGTAACATGCGCTTGATGCCTTCTTCATTACCTGTCAAAGCCTTGATTTCGTTTAACAAAGAAGTGAAGCGATCGCCAACAAAATCCGTATGCACGATAAATTCCTCGTTCATTAAGCTTGCGATCGCAGTTGCAGCCGCAGCAACAACATCATCCTCATTCAAAGGATCGCGAGAATTTAACTTATCTTCTGCCTGCAATTGGTCATAAATTGCCTGCGTCCAGCGCAAGTTACTGGTAATTTCCCCATCCGCAAAAATGACCCCAATTAACTCATTTCTGACTCGACCTGTCCGGGTAGTTTGAGCGCCATAATGCCGCGTCCGCAAAATGTTATTAAACACATACAAAAATCCCGCTTCCGTAGGATCTTTGAGCGTCACAATGCTAGGAAAGAAAACTTGGGGTTTGATGTGGTCTTGCTGATTAATCCGGCTTGTAACTTCCCCTGGTTTAGAACCAGCTTCACCCTTCGATGCCATCGTACCATTTTCAAACGGAGCATTGAGGGTAAAATTTTCATGAGATTCATCAAAAGCCGTAATTGAAAAAGCCGTATCAACCACTACTTTTGATTTCTCGGAACCCGAATCACCAATCGCGAATCCGTAAATAATGCAATCAGGATTATCCATTGCAAATTTGACATTATATTCGCATTCATCAGCAGTCATTAATCCATAATTTCGCAGCAATTCTCGACCTACTAAACGCTCTGGAGTAGATTGTTTGCGTTTAAACATAGTCAAGCGGCTAATTGGTGCTTGATTTTCGGCTTTAATTCCAGCTCGTACTCGTGCTTTATTTAACTCTCCATCCGTTTGAAATAAAGGATAAGATTCAGTCACGCGCACCGTCAGAAAGTGAGCATATTTTCCCATCGGTTTGTAGGGAATTTCAGCATGAAAAAACTTGGAATCAACAGTTGTCAGCAAAGCCATAATTTCTCTCCAAATGTTAGTATTTGTCTCGTTCCCAGACTCCACCTTATCTCGTTCCCAGGCTCCGGCCTGGGAATGCTTTTCTGGGAGGCTCCTGCCTCCGTTATCAAGCGAGGCAGGAGCCTCTTACCCTTGCGTTACCAGGCCGGAGCCTGGTAACGAGTTATGAATCATCATCTTGAACTTCTTCAGCATTCTTGTCATTTTTAGCGCGATTTTCCTTATCATCTTCAAGGCGATAAAGAAACTCGCAAGTATCGCGAATCAGGTTAATTTGACGACCGGCTAAACGCGCGCGATCGCAACTAAAAGATCCCTCAAATACCTCAATCACAAAATACCGCGCAAAATCCAATATTGCCTCGCGTTCTTCTTCTCGTTTGCTGAACATCCAGCGACCTTCCGCTGTCGAAGCATGAACCCGATCCATCAGTTTAAAAACTTCCGCCGCCACAGCTAAAACTAAGGCTTCTCCTTGAAAACTTTTATCAGCTTCCAGAATCGTTTTAGCAGCAATATCAATCGGTTTTAAGACTGCATTCGCTTTCGGATTATACCGCTTATTCGCTCGGTAGAATAGACGATACAATTCTGTTAACTTTTTGGGATGATTTAAACTCGATTCTGCTCCCACGATCAATTCCTCCTGTTCCGGATTAAATTTGGCATAAGGGTCAAAACAAGGGTAAAAATGGTAGGCATATAGTTTGACTTTCTCAATTGCGATCGCCTCAATTTTATGATTTCGCACCCAAGCATTGAGATAGGCAAATACGTAGAGCGAACTGGTTTCAAAATCCTTAGCAAGTTCGGTAAATTTGCCCCAATTTGAGTCATAGCCAGATTTACCTTTCCTGGCGTTGACATCGAAGTGAATTGCATAAGCAGCGGTTAAAACATTCAAGGGTGCAGGATAAGATTTACCGTTTTCTTCCCAACCTTCAAGGATATAGTCGAGACGGAAGCGATCGCGCTTAGTCAGCACCCGAAAAGCTTGCGGCGCGCTATCCAGAAATACGCTCTCTTCAAACTCTGCACCATCATTAAACGGTGGAATCGGCGACTCAGAAACAACTGTTTTCACATCCAAAATCATCGGAAAAGCAAACGCTAACCAACTCGGCATAATCCAAGATTCGGTATCTGTCCCATCTTTTCCCGGCGGCAGTGCCATAAAATAAAATGTCAGAGGTTGGTCTTCAGGATAGGAAAGTTTGAAAGTGCGATCTTTTCCCGGTTCGATCTGTTCGCTAATCAGGAAAGCATCGACGCTTTGGTATTTTTCCCGTCCTAAATCTGCCTGTAAATCCTTGCTGATAAAATGGTTGCGAATGCTAGTATCAAAGCGAGTTTGAGCGATGCCAAAATATGCTTTTTGCAGAAACTTGTTAGTTTCTGGGGTAAAATAATAAGTTGGATAAAAATAGAGATAGCGATACTTACCATCTTCAAATTTTTTCCCAACAGCCTGAGTTTGATTCATCAAAATTTGCCTCAGCATCATTTCCAGACCAGCAATGCTAGAAATATTCCGTTTCGCGTTAGAACCTCCCAACATTTGTTTATTTGTATAAACTTGAGGCGTAAACAAAACCGCTGATTCCATTTGTTCGGTAACTGTATAGGGAGAATGGGAAATCGAACAAATCAATTGCCGTCCCCTTCCAGGTTTTTTAGCCAGTTGATAGCTTTCTAATTCATTGAGGAATACTTCAGCAGAATCGGTATCAGATGAAGCTTTTCCTGGTAGCATGACAACCCGGGTCACCCACAATCGTAAATCGTCCCATCCATCGGGAAGTTGATATTGGGAAACGATCGGTTTGATCGACTGGGAAATATGCGCGATCGCTTCCTGACAAATCTCCCTCACATCCTCAATTCCTGGGTTATGTTCCAGATATTTAGCTGCCAAATAATACCATTCATAAGGAACGCCACCCGTATTTCCTTTGAGTTTTAATTCCTTCAGCTTTTCATTAATTCGCTGAATTTCCCGAATCGACGGTAAGTATCGATCCAAGTTCCAAAATTTAGCAACTTCCTCGATGACATCCAAATGAGGTACTTCGGGTAATTGCTTATTTTTCTTCCGTTCTGTTTCAATTTTATCAATCTGTTCGTTCCAAATTTTGCGGCTAATTAAATCGCCAAATTCGGCAATCTGGTCAATCCGGATATCTTCATCAAATCCAAAATCGTAATCCGCCGACAAAACACCTTGCTTTTGAAACTTTTTCAGATTTTCACTGCGGTCTTTGGCGACAGAACTTTTACCTGTTTTAAGAATGCGTAAAGTAGCATCTAGCGCCACTTGCATCAAGCCAATTGTATCGAAAAACAAGCCGTAATATTCAGCATATTTCATCCCCTTGCCATCTCGACCAAAACCAGTTTGTCTGTGCCGTAATTGACCCGCACAAAGGTGTTTAATCTTGT
Source organism: Cyanobacteria bacterium UBA11372 (assembly GCA_003486675.1). Classification (GTDB taxonomy): domain Bacteria; phylum Cyanobacteriota; class Cyanobacteriia; order Cyanobacteriales; family Aerosakkonemataceae; genus Microseira. Next base: position 8,033 of record DNGG01000430.1, on the reverse strand, counting down.
TAACTACTCGTTCGGGTAAATCTACAGTTGCGATCGCAGGTGCATCGCGACGCGCTAAATAAATGACCCCCGTCGGCAGATATAACAACGGTTCGTAGTAAGTCAAATCGTCAGTATTTAAATTGGTATGCGCCTCCATCAAAGCATTATTAACTACATTGGTTAATACGCCTCGATTTTCAGAAATACTGTGGTAAGTAAACTTTAATTGACCATCGCTGAGAGCGTGGATTAATTCATTGAGCTTTCGACGTTCAGCATCTTGAGGATGTTTAACAATCGAAGCCAAAGAATCAGCCAAACAAGTTAGATCGCAGAGACAGCGAAGAGTGCGATCGCGCAAAGTTGGATTCAACCCAAACTCAGAAAAATTCCAGTTAGTATCTCGCTGTCTTTGTGCATTGTAAGCTAAACACAGCAAGTCATCAAGATAATTTTGATAATCAGTTAAATCGTCAGGATTAATAAAGCGATCGAGTCCTAATTCGCGAATTTTTTGATCGATAATTTGCCGATGCTGTTCGATGGTAAGTTTACGACAATCATCGGCAACATCGGGAAACTTTTCAAAATCGTGTAGAATAAATCCAGCGATCGCCAATCGTCTTTCTTTTTCTCGCACTTCCCGTCGCGCAGTTGTATTGAGTTTTTCCAAGCGTTGTTCAATTAAGTTTGCTGGGAATAATCCATTTAGTAAGTGAGTATTTAGAGATTGATCTCCGGCATTATCTCGCCTGACATTTTCTCTACCTCTTTGCCGATCTAGTTCGTCAAAAAACTTACCACCTTTCGCCGTAACTCCAATTGCTATTCGCAGCAAATTGGGTAGTACGTACTCGCCAAAGTCGCGCATTACCGAATCGTCTGGATTTTGGGTTTGAATTGCTTCCCGTAGTAGCTTTAGGGTGAGTAGTTCTTGTGGGGGTTGTAGAGTGCGATCGCTTATTTCCCAATCAGACTCTAAATCTTCCTCCAACCAATCATCATCGGCATCATCAGACTGTTCCACTTTCGTATTTTCAACATCAAATAAAGATAGTTGTTTATGTTCTTCGGACTCTTGACGTTTTCTAGCCATTATCCACCTCTAAAATTTACTCAATTCCTTCTAAAAGCTTGGCAACTTGTTCTGGTGCAGGCAATTGATTTTTCAGTTCTTGAGGCAATGTAGAAACCATTTTATAAGTAGCCACACCAATCGGTTTATTCGATTCCCTCAATGCATACTCAACAGTTGTCTTCTTTTTGGATTTACACAAAATAATGCCAATTGATGGATTTTCATCAACCAGCTTTACTCTGTCATCCAAAGCCGCAAGATAAAACTGCATCTTGCCAACGTACTCAGGCAAAAACTTACCAATCTTTAGTTCTACAGCCACCAAACACTTTAAACGACGGTGATACAGCACCAAGTCTATAAAATATTCTTCATCATCAATTTCCAGCCTAAATTGACTGCCAACAAAAGCAAACATCCCACCCATTTCTTTTAAAAATGGTTCAACCCTGCCTAAAATTGCCTGTTCTAATTGTCGTTCGTCGTATTCGTCACTCAATTCTAAAAAATCAAAAATATACTCATCCTTAACTGCTAGCTTAGCTTGATTGCGGATTTCCTCTGGTACAGAGCGATCGAAGTTAGTTTGGTTAAGTATAGTTTTCTCATAAGTTTGATTCTCAATCTGATGGATTAAGACATTTTTTGTCCATCCAAACTTGCGAGTCATGCGGATATAAAACTCTCGTTCTAGATCGTCCTTACACTTCTCTAAAATGACTATATTATGAGTCCAACCAATTTCTCGCACCAATGGTGCGAGTTTTTCATTTTCAGCATAAGTTTCGTAAAAAAGCCTCATCCGCCAAAGATTGGCAGCGGAAAATCCACCAATACCAGGAAACTCAGCCTGTAAATCTTTTGCGAGTATTTCTACTACTGATTTACCCCAGGTAGCACCTTCTTGACGAGTAACAATCATCTTGCCAATATCCCAATAAAGAGCAATGAGTTCTTTATTAACAGCTTTCAGTGCTTCGTATTGAGCAGAGCGAATTCGCTGTTTCACTTCAACCAGCAAATTCCTGTAATCTTCTGGAATGGAATTGGTCATGGTATTAATGAAAATTGAGTAAACAATTTAAGAATCATCATCTAAATCTCTAAAGAATCTAGATAACTTACTATTTGTCTCTGATAAGTTGGGTAATTTTGCAATGCCTTCTGAATAGCTTGGTGAACTTTTACTGGATCTATCTCGTCGTACAGGTGAACCAATCGGTTGCGAAAGCTGCCTGATTCTGCTAACATTCCCGCTAACTCTCTGGTAATGATTCCCTGTTTTCCTATTTCTATAAACAGTTCAAAATTAGAATCAGGTTGCTCAATTTCTAATTGTTTTAAGAGATATCTATTAATATCTATAGCAACCTGAATGATTAACTGCAACAATCTCTCAACTACCAACTGCACATCGCGATCGCCGAGAAAAGCTTCCAACTTAATAGATTCAAACCGCTTGAGTCGTTCAAGGTAGTCTGTCATCAAATCTAGTTTATTCAGAACTCTCAATGGTTCAATTTCACTCATACTCCCCACCTCTGCAAATGTGCCTCAAGTTTTTCCCGCAGCGCTTTGCGGATTTCTTTGATTTCCAAATCGCTCTTTAAAGCTTTCTGCCGAAAAGCCTCAAATGTTCCCGCATCTTTTTCATAGAGGAGTTTGCCATCACGAGCAACAAAGTGAGCAATTAGCTGCGAACATTTATCTAATTCCACAACATCAATGTTGTCCTCTGAAATCCCAAAAAATTCACTCAATAAATGAGGAACTTCAAACCAAGACCAGGCATTGTCTTTAATGTAAGCTTGACGGATTTCTTCATCGTAGAGTGCAGCAAAATCCCAGTCACTTTTTGCATGAGTGTCGCCTCTGGCACGGGAACCAAATAAAACTAACATTTTTAGATAAGGAATTTTCTCAGGCAGTTTTAGAGAAAGTGCCTTGAGGTTTTCTAATGAGGTTGTTTCAGCGTTCATTTTGAGATACCGTTAAATAAATTTCACAGAAAAACGGGCGTAAATCAAACAAGCTTGCACATCTTCGCGTTCTAACCAGGGATAACCCTCCAGCAAGATTTCGATTGTATCTCCCTCCGCCAGCATCCCTAAAATGTGTTCAACTGCCAAACGACGACCGCGAATAATTGGTTTACCCCCAAAAATTTTGGGGTTGACTGTGATTCTTTCTAAAAGTTTCTGCTCGTCCATTGTTTACCTCTACAAGTCTGTGCTTAATACCGTAAGCTTTATCTCATCTATATCAATATTATGAAACCCTAACAGATCCATACTTCATCTCCTTGGTTTTGGAGCCAATATGCCAGCGTATCTACCAGCAGCGCCGACTGACTGAAGGCAATAGAATAAGGTGCAGTTGCATCGTGAAAGCTGTACTGGTCGCCGATCGGATAAATCTGAAAGTGCATGGGTAAACGCAAGCGCGATCGCACCTCCGCCACCGGACGACAAATTACATAACTCACCAAAGCTTCTTTTCTCAATCGTTTATTAATCTCCCCAATCCAATAATTATCAGGTTGCCAAACTTCAATTCCCGTCAATACCTGAACTTTCCAAGCACTAGCAATAGGTTGCAAATCTCCTGCATAGGTAAATTTCCAATTCAGTCGTTCCTCGCGGTAGTTGTGCAATTTCATAAATGCCAAACAATGTTTAAATTGTCCTTTAGCAATAGCTTCCCCACTTTGTTCGACAGTTTGGGAAAGCATTCTCATAAACGCCGCTTCCGTCATCACCTCAATTTCCAAATTGCTCAAAATCCCCGGGAAATCGTAGGTTTTAAACCGTTCTACCTCATTGGATTCTGTTAAGTCATAAATCCCACACAGAAGCGGACTGGAACCGCGAAAACTAGCCGCATCTTCAGCAATCGGATTTCCCTTATCTTTCCCAGAAAGTTGTTGCCAATCTCTTTCCCATTCCTTGCTGCGAGCAAATGCCTGTTTCAAACTGGTATTAAATGCTTGTTCGCACGCGGCTTGGAGTGCCTTATGACTACCTTCATACGGCTGTTTAATTTGAGAATGTCCTAACTGTCTGCAAATTCGCATCGACTGCACCGCACCCCAACGGGAATAATAGCCTTCAAAATTGTTGATTTTGCGATAATAATTATCGCGAATTGTGTGGTGAAACAAAGGACGATCGTAAATTCCACCTACCTCTAAAGGCGGCGCATCACCCAGAAACAATCTTTCTACTAAAAAGTTGGGAACAAGTGCGTAAGCCGTGAAATTTTCAAAGCCAATTTCTTGTCCATTTTTTTCGTAACTATCGTGCCGTCCCAATCTTCCCAATCTTTGAATAAAACTCCCGGCATCCGCTGATTCAAAAATTAGGAAGTTAATTTTAAAGTCCACCCCAACATCAATTGTACTCGTTCCTAAAACTAGATCGGCAGCAAGACTGCGCTCTTTTTCCCCTTTCCCAGACAATCCCGTATTTTCGCCCACAACCAAACCATGAGACTGCAATAATTCCCGGAAAAATGGCGTCAATCGCTTCACCGCCGCAATCGAGTTGAGAATAATTGCGCCTTTACTTCCTGGATGCTTTTGAAACTGTGCCAAAATTAAATTACTATTTTCTTTTAGCCAGGTTTCTGTTGCCTTAAAACTAGGTTCCAAATCAACGAAATTGAGCGATATTTCCCGCGATACTTGCCGCCATCCTTTGGCTTTGAGTGCCAAACACTCATCATCTGTACTGGGAAATTGATATTTCTGTTGTTCAATCGGGTTAATTTCCTGACATCGAAACCCAGCTTTTTGCAATCGTTGAATTAGCTGTGGGTTCGGCGTCGCCGACAAAAACAGAAACTTTTTGCGGCGATTGGTATGCCGAATTAATAGCATTGTATTAATAATGCTGGCAATTTGCGGCGCAGAAAATACGTGAAATTCATCAAAAATGAACAAATTAAAATTTTTATCAATTTGTCCCCATAATTTATCGGGATTATCGTGACGAATCAGATAAGCACCGCGATGCAGATAGTGAAAAATATCCGGATTCGTCAGTAAAATTTCAGATTGTCCCGTGCGAGTTGAAATAGCAGCGGCTTTTTTCAATCCTTCATTTTCGGCATAAATTTCTAACTCTTGTCCGCTTAATCGCACGATACGCGGTTCGTTTGGCGGCTGGAATTTCTCAATATATCCCTGAATTTGTCTATCTTGATCTCTCGCTAATTCATTCGTAGGATACAAGCCAATCGCGTAACAATTACCTTGTAAAGTCTCCAGATAACCCGCCAAACTTTTACCGTCTCCAGTCATGGCGTAATTTAAGATTACGTCGATATTTGGGTTGCGTATTGCCTCTAACGTTGCAACTTGATGCCAGGAAAGCAACCAATTTTCGGGCAGTTGCACGCCTTTTGGCGTCTCCTCTGCCGGACAAGAATAAACAGGTTTGAGCGTAATTTTGTATTCGGACATATGCTTAATTTGTGTCCGTAAGTTGTTGTTAATCCCTATATTCGCACCGAAAATAGAGATTAGCAAGGAATATACAGAAAAAGTGTCCGTATAAATATGAGTCGAAAAGGTCAGTCTATAACCCTGTCAGTATCGGAGAGAGACAAAGCGCAGCTGGAAGCACTTGCGTTGGAATACGGGAAGACATGGGGCGATCGCCCAAACATCTCCAAGCTGGTGGAAGCGATCGCCCGCCGCCAACTCGCGATCGCACCCAACAACGATTGGCAAGACAGCCGAATACAAGCGCTGAAACATGCACTAGATGCCCTTACCGATGCCGGAAAAATTGAAGAAGCCCTGATCGTGGCTAATTTACTCCTCTCTCGCAGCGAACTATCATCGCCTTTGCGAAGAGATATAGAACGCTTCCAACAAAATCCTCCCCCACCTTGGAGGATAGAAATCAACCGCTATATCCGCTGCCAGCAACCGTTTCAGCTATCCTATCAAGATGCCAGAGGACACTTATGGACATTCACAGTCCGCCATGCCCAAATTGTCCCCCACGAAGAACGGCAATATTTGGATTGTTGGTGCGAAGAGACAGAGGGAAACTTAGATGTACCAGAACTATTGCACAATTGGAGTTTGCGATTAGACCGAATTCAAGATGCAGGTGTAGTACCAATTTCCGGTCAATGGCGTTCTAGTTTAGCTCAATTACCAGTAGAAATACATCTATCTGGGCGCTTAGCATTTTCTTACAAAACTAAAACTGAAGACGATGTGAGTGAATGGTTAGCCGATCGTCCCGGAGTCAGGCGAGTAATTAGACCTATTACAGCTACCTACTGGTTTATTCGGGAAGTGTTGCAAAATGCACCCGATATTGTGGTAGTGTCGCCAGAAACGGTGCGCGATCGCATTAAGCAAAAACTCATCAACCTCTGCCGTCAGTACGACTTAGAGATTAGGGATTAATACTCACCGCAATGCAAAAAGGGGCTTTAAAATATAAAGCCCCGATAACTTTATTAAGGTTTATCATTCACCCTCATAAACTTTAGTTAAGAGAAACAAACCCAAACATATATTTGTTAAACCAATACGTTAAATTAGCCCAGCTTATTCAAAGTCGATTAAAACTGGAAATAGTGCGGCGATCGCCAGATTCCTATCGCCCAATTGTTACTTATGATGACAAAACTAGAGAAATATTATAGAGTTCTTGAGCTTGAACCGGGCGCTTCCATAGAAGAAGTTAACCAAAGCTACAGAGACATGGTTTTTGTCTGGCATCCGGATCGGTTTGTCAACCATCCTCGATTGCAAGAGAAAGCCCACGCCAAAATACAAGAAATCAACGAAGCGCGCGATCGCTTGCAATTTGCGGTACAGAAAGCCCCAACCATCAAGGTTGCAACCAAATCCTCCACCAGGGTATCCCCGCCTACTCCTTCTGAATCAACCGTCCAGCATAGCTATAAACCGAAAGTAAATACAGTTTGGGAAAGCAACTATAAAACAGTAATGGATGAGCGCGTTAATGTTAGCTATCCCAACAAAATTGATGCTTGTGGCTGGTTAGATTAGGGGAAAATTGCGTTAAGTTTAGTTTGGGGAATCGAGAGCTACATATTATACTTCAGATTCCATTGCTTCATCTTGCTCGCAGATATCTGTGTCAATTTCCTCTGGATGCGCTTCAGCATAAGCCCAGACATTCACCAAATCGGCGGCACTAAGTTGGGGATAAAATTCCAAAAGTTCGGCATCGCTGGCACCTTGACGACGCAAACTGACAAACAGCCAAACAGGAAGGCGAGTCCCAGCAATACAAGCATCACCACCCATCACGCCAGGAGTTTTCGTAATTCCTGGCGAACCATTGCTTAATGTTTTGGTCAGAAATAGAGGTGAGATCGTGCGGCAAGTGCTTCTCTACACCGATGAAGATGGCTACTGGATAGCCGAATGCACCAGCTTACCAGGTTGTAACAGTCAAGGAAAAACCAAACAAGAAGCTATTACCAACATCAAAGAAGCAATCGAACTATACATTGAAGTGCTGCAAGAAAAAGGCCAACCCATACCAATTATATGATGTCTGCTGAATTGCCCATAATAAAAAAACCTCACGAAACAAGGCAAAAGTTAAAAGGCCAAAGGGAAAAGAAAGAAAAAAATCAACATGGTTTGAAGTCCCTAAATTTATTTATGGTGATTCACTTCTGACTTTTCACTTTTCACTTTTCACTTTTTAAGGAGTCGTTGCGTAGGGACACGGCATGATAGATATCTCGGACAAACAGATAACGTTAATAATGCCGTGTCCCGGCTGCTAATTATGGGTAATCGACCGGACTTGATATAATATGATGTCCGGCAAATCACCATAATAAAAATGGCTAAAACAATTGATTTTACAAGATTGAAATTATGGGCGATGGTTTGGACATGATACAATATCGTGTTCGATCGATTACCCATAATCAGAAGCCGGGAACACGATCAAAGTTATCTGTTTGT
>DNGG01000533.1 GCA_003486675.1 Cyanobacteria bacterium UBA11372 | reverse complement strand
TTCCAGACTCTTAGCGTGCGATCATCTGACCCAGAAATAGCAAGTTTCCCATCGGGTGCGATCGCCACTGCATTTACCCAGTTGCTATGACCAGTGAGGGTAAACAGTTCGGCTTTTGTTTCCAAATTCCAGACTTTTAGCGTGCGATCAGATGACGCAGAAATAGCTAGCTTCCCGTCAGGTGAGATCGCTACTGCATTTACCAGGTAGTTATGACCATTGAGGGTAAACAGTTCCTTCCCCGTTGCCAAATTCCAGACTCTTAGCGTGCGATCGGATGACGCAGAAATAGCGAGTTTCCCATTCGGTGCGATCGCCACTGCATTGACTCCAGCGATATGACCCGTGAGCGTACAAAGAACTTCTCCTGTTGCCAAATTCCAGACTCTTAGCGTGTTATCTCTCGACCCAGAAATAGCGAGTTTTCTATCCGGTGCGATCGCTACTGCATTTACCCAACCGCTATGACCAGTGAGGGTACGAAGTAACCGCCCACCAGGAGGAGTTAAGCTGGGTGTCAATAAACGCAATCCAGTGGTTTTACTCTGTCTTGCCACTTCCAACAATGCCTGAATTTCCGGCACTTTAAAAGACAACAATCGCCCTAATAATTGCCCTACAAGTTGCGTCTTATCCTCCGCTAAAATATGCGCAGACAGCCGCAGCGCACCTTGAATCAATTTCAGCGCTTTAACTTTCTCTGAGTTGTATTCTGAATGATTTAATAATTCCGAACTATCAATCAAATCGTAATCATCAATCAACGCCTGCACTCCCAAGTCAGGATGGTTAATCTTAGCCGCGATGAAATTAAAATCAGTCAGAATTTGGTAAGACTCTGCTAAATTGCGCGATCGCACCAAATTATAGGGATAACTCCCCAGATAAGCGCGTTGAAAATAGGATTTATTTGCGGTGAATTTGTCAGCCAATGCAACCATCTCCTACTAGGCTTACACAAATATAATCGCTTCGTTTTCAGCCCGACAGGGAATCAATTCCCTGTCTAATAGCTCAAGTCCTCTCAAAGAGGACTGCTAATCAAGAATATTAGTCCATTTTAATGGACTTTCGCTATTAGCCTGGGGTTTAAACCCCAGGCGGGTGTAGACAGCACCACCAATCCCACTTTACCAACAGCATCATTTATTTCCGGGGCGGGTGTGGGTAACAGTCGCATTTCCATCACGTAACTCAAGTTGCTGGTTAATTTCTCACCCAATTCGACCCTCTCCCGTCATTACACTGTTAAACTTTCTAAAATAATCAACAATCCGTTGATTCACCTGCTGAAATAACTTCCGCGTTGCCTTCAATTCGCGCTTCGCCTTCAGAAAGTCGAGAAAACTAGCATGATAAATGCTGTAACAAATTTCTTCATCTAGATTTTGCCGCTTTAAATATTCACACCACTCATCCAAAACCTTTTGCACTTCAAATTCATCTTCCTGGGCAATTTCAGCCATCATCTCGCAAGGAATCGGCGTGCCAATCTCAACTAAAATAAATAAGATAACGACCATCATTTCCTTGGGTGCAGTATCCATTCCCATCCGCACCCAATGGGTTTGATAATAGTCTTGCAGACCATCCGGTAATTGCTTTAAAGTCAAATCGTTATAAAACCCGCGAGAAATGGCTGGTAAAACATAGCGCAGGTACATAAAATTGTTTTCACTTTTAATTGCGATCTGATCCACAAATACTTCCTCAGAAATATTGCGGTCTTGAATCCACTTTTTCAGCGCCTCTTTATCGTCAGTATCCCCAGTAAGAGATAAGCGAATATACGCTTTAATATCCTCCCGACTCAATTCAACATACTGACTTGCTGTTAAATCCAATTGCTGCACCGGAACCGACACCCGCAACCGCTTTCTTTCCAAGGTGTATGGTCGTCGCGTTAGCAGAAAATAAACTCGTTCGGGTAGGGTTTCCGGTAAATATAAAAGATTTTGCGGCCCTGATTCCTGTTCAACTTCATCCAGCGCATCTACTACAATTATCAAACGTTCACCAACAGCAATTTTTTGACTAACCTTAGCCAGTAAAGTCGGTAAATCGGATTTTTCTGCATTCTCTAACTGGTAGCGATTAATCAGTTGTTGACGAACGCTTTCCAGAAATAATTCAGGACGATTGCGACGCTCAGCGAGGATATTAAAATAGCAGATACTTGGGCATTCAGAAACATACTTAGCTACAATTGCACTTTTCCCCATCCCCGCATCTCCCACCACCGTAAAGTAACCGTTGGCATGGTTGTTGATGAATTGGTCAAAAGCATCAAAAACGAATTGGCGACCGCAAAATAAACGAATCTTTTCTTCAATTAATGCGATAAATTGTTCTGGATACGGAGATGAAGTTATCCGATTTTCCAGTGGCTCTTTCTCTGGCTCAATTTGCTCTTGTTCTGCTTCAAGGTAAACAATCTTCTGCCAGTCTAAACCCAATCTGTTGCTAATTTTAATAAAATTTTCGCGGTCAACAGGTTTACCATATAAAAAAGCTTGAATTGTGGCGCGAGAAAGTAATACCTCATCATCCTCCGCCAAAGCTTGTTGGGTCAAACCTTTACCTGCCAAAGCTGTTTTAACTTTGGGGATGTACTCTGGTGCTACTCGGATGCCTCGGAATTTGCGACGGCACATGACTTTTTTAGCAAAAAATTTCTTATATAATAATTAGTTTACTTGTCAACCAGACGCAAATTGTCGCTCAGAAACCCGGTTTTTTGGCAAAACCGGGTTTCTCAGTCCTATTCTTGTGGGATGGGCATCTTGCCCGTCCTTAATGATAAGATTTGCAAACACACCCCTAGACCCCAAATTCATCCCCAAATCTCTATCCCCAGGTAGATGCGAAGCCGATTGGACAACAAAATTGTGTTAAGAAATTTAGAGCCAAACTAAGTATTAAACACTACAAATCAAGTTATAGTTCAAAATATTAAGGATCTTGTAATTATTGTGTCAAGTTGTGTGTATTGAGACTAAGTAGTGGCTGAATTGGGTATCTTGAAACTATGAAGCAATCATAAATTATGAGGTCGTATGACTCCTACCATGCTACGTCAACTTTGGTCTGTAATTGAGACTACCCAATCCCACGTTTTATTAAGGCTGGACGATGCTAGCCTGGTAGATTGTTTGGTGAAGCAGGTAAAAAACGAGCGATCGCTTAACCATGACGAAACCAACACCGTGAGTAATTACCTATACTCGCGCTTGAACTTAATCCGAGATCTCGCCGAAGAACGCTAGAGGTAAAGCAAAATCTCCCTCCCGAAGGATGCCCAAACCAAATACAAGCGCTCTTACCCCCTGCGAGCATATAATTGATAGCGCAACAAATAGGCTAAAAGCTACTTTCTGTTAGAAAGTAAAAGGTATATATGCGTAAATGGGGCTTCCTGATATTATTTACTCTACCTTTACTATTGTCCCTCGCTGGCTGTAGCGGACAGTCGGGACAGACGTCTGCTACTGGAGGTACAGCGCAAGCAAAAAGTCGTTTAGATACGGTGAAAAGTCGCGGGACACTAATTTGTGGTGTCAGCGGCGAATTACCGGGATTTAGTTTTGTCGATAAAGATGGCAAATATAAAGGATTGGATGTCGAGGTGTGCCGCGCGATCGCATCCGCCATATTCGATAATCCAGATGCAGTAGAATTTCGCAATCTCAACGCCAAAGAACGCTTCACCGCCTTACAAACAGGCGAAATTGATGTCCTCAGTCGCAATACCAGTTGGACAATTAGTCGCGATACTTCAGTAGGTTTGGAATTTGCCCCCGTAGTATTTTACGACGGTCAGGGCATTATGGTGAAAAAAGATAGCAACATCAAAACCCTCGCCGACTTAAAAGACAAAGCGATCTGCACCCAAACAGGAACGACAAACGAACAAAATTTAGCCGACCAAATGCGTAAGCGGGGTATTACTTATAAACCAGTTGTGTTTGAAGACATCAATACCGCCTATGCAACTTACGCCGAAGGTAGGTGTCAAGCAGTAACATCAGATCGTTCGCAATTACTATCCCGCAAAACCACTTTACCACAGCCGCAAAATCACGTAATTCTCAATGACGTGCTATCAAAAGAACCCCTAGCACCCGCAGTTACTAATGGTGATTCTCGCTGGCATGATGTAGTGAAGTGGTCGATTTATGCATTAATCAATGCCGAAGAATTAGGGATAAATTCTAAAAATTTAGCATCTTTTGAAAACAGCAACGACCCAGATATCAAGCGATTCTTAGGTAAGGAAGGAAATTTAGGCGAAGGACTGGGTTTAACTAACGACTTCGCGATTAGAATTGTTAGACATGTAGGCAATTATGGCGAAGTTTACAATCGCTACCTTGGTCCCGGAACGCCGTTTAATCTACCTCGCGGTCAAAACAATCTTTGGAATAAAGGCGGGTTGCTTTACTCTCCACCATTTAGGTAATGGGTAATGGGTAATAGGTAATAGGTAATAGAAAAAATCCCCCCTAATTACCAATTACCAATTACCAATCACCAATTACCAATTACCAATTACCAATTACCAAATGAAATTATTGCGCGATATTCGATTTTGGCGGATTGCCATTCAAGTATTGGCTGTATTGGTAGCAATCATTGTAGTGGCAATTTTGTGGAGTAACCTCAGCGGCAACTTACAACAGTTGGGTATTCAACTAGGGTTTAACTTCCTTGGTTCGCAAGCATCTTTTGATATTGGCGAAACTTTGATTTCCTATCAACCTTCCGATACTTATGCGCGTGCTTTGCAAGTCGGATTGTTAAATTCTCTGCGGGTGATGGTTGCGGGAATTATTCTGACAACAATAGTAGGAATTACCGCAGGAATAGCCCGTTTATCTGATAATTGGTTAGTCAGAAAGTTGGCGTTAGTTTATGTGGAAACATTCCGCAATACGCCGTTGCTGTTGCAATTGCTATTTTGGTACTTTGCAGTTTTCTTGAGTCTGCCAAAAGTAGAAGAGAAAATTTCCCTGTTTGGGTTGATTTATCTCAGCCAAAATGGATTAGAACTTCCCGGTGTGCAGTTTTCGCCAGAATTAGCCGCTTTGTTGGTTGGCGTGACGATTTATACGGGTGCATTTATCGCGGAAATTGTGCGGGGTGGGATTCAATCTGTGCCGCGCGGGCAGTGGGAGGCGGCGAAAGCACTTGGTTTTAAATCTGGGTTAGCAATGCGATTGATAATTTTTCCGCAAGCTTTGCGGGTGATTGTACCGCCGCTGACGAGTCAATATTTGAATTTAGCGAAAAATTCTAGTTTAGCGATCGCAGTCGGCTATCCCGATCTTTATTTTGTCGCATCTACGACGTTTAATCAAACAGGTCGTGCCGTTGAAGTTATGCTGTTGCTGATGGTAACCTATCTGGCAATTAGTCTAACTATTGCGTTGTTGATGAATTTATTAAACCGTACCGTACAACTCAAAGAACGATAATGTTTGTAGCTTTTTCAGCCGCACCCTTAAGGGTGCGGCTACACAAGCAAAGCCCGCCTACGCGGGCTATAACTCGTTCCCAGGCGTTTAACTCGTTCCCAGGCTCAGCCTGGGAACGAGATCTTCGAGGCTCTGCCTCGCTTATCCTAATGCCATTCTACTATAGTCCTCACTACGAATTTAAAAACTATGAAATGGTTACGCAAGAATCTATTTAATACCTGGTACAACAGTATTCTAACTATTCTCTGTGTCTGGATAGTATTCCAGGGATTGTTAGGATTTCTGGGTTGGGTGTTTACACAAGCAAATTGGCAAGTTGTTAGTACTAATTGGCGGTTATTTTGGGTTGGTCGATATCCGGTTACCCAGCAATGGCGAATTTGGATAATTTTGGCACTCACAGTGGCGCTGGTTGCGTTATCCTGGATGCAATCCAAAATACCAGATCAAAAATTAAAAGAATCGATTTATTATTTTGGTCTTTTACCTTTTTATATTGCATTTTTTCCCATCATTTGGTGGCTGATTGGCGGTGGATGGGGTTTAACACCTGTAGGGACTAATTTGTGGAATGGGTTGTTACTAACGCTGTTGATGTCGGCAGTCAGTATTATTCTATCATTTCCCTTGGGTGTATTGTTAGCATTGGGGCGTCAAAGTAACTTACCCGTTTTGCGATGGGGATGCATTTTTTATATTGAAATTATTCGGGGATTGCCGTTAATTGGGATTTTGTTTATTGCACAGGTAATGCTGCCTTTGGTGTTGCCAAGTGAGATCAGATTGGATCGAGTATTGCGTGCGATCGCAGGTTTAGTCCTCTTCAGTGCCGCCTACATGGCAGAGAATGTGCGTGGAGGTTTGCAAGCAGTGCCAAGGGGACAGGTGGAGGCGGCGCGATCGCTTGGTTTAAACGCTCCTTTAGTCGTATTATTAATTATACTTCCACAAGCGTTGCGTGCCGTAATTCCTGCGATTGTCGGGCAGTTTATTGGTTTATTTAAAGATACTTCGCTGCTGTCGTTATTTGCGTTAGTCGAGTTAACGGGAATTTCTCGTTCTATCCTTGCGCAACCAGACTTTTTGGGTAGATATGCCGAAGTTTATCTGTTTGTGGGATTGATTTATTGGGTATTTTGTTATTCGATGTCAATGGCAAGTCGGCAATTGGAAAAGCAATTGGGTGTGGGACGGGGTTGAATTTAGGGGTAAGATTGTTAGTGCGATCGCTTTTCCATATTAATGAGTCGGTAATTCAACCAGAAAAACTGGGATTATGAATATGAGTTATGTAGATATTCTGAATTGGAGTGATATAAATGATTACGCAAGCGCTGTTTTTGATGACTGGATAGATTACCATGAATGGATATGTGAAAATTTTAGTGAATCTGAATTGTCACTAATTAATTTTCTAGATTGGATTTTGCTCCACCGAATAGCAGTAGAAGCTTTTAAGGAAGGGTTTAAAAATGCCTGGGAATTACTGGTTGAAATTGGTTTAGCAAATTATTGTAATGAAACAGAACATTGCGAAGTAATGTTAGCATTTATTGCCCTTGTTGAACTTTATGCTGAGTCTTGTGGCTTTAAAGATTTTTGGCTCGGTAAAAACCTTGAATATGATTATTTGTTGGATTTGGTAGAAGCATATCTTGAAATGAGCCATTCTCAATTGACAAATGTGTTTTTAAAAAAATATGGGATTCGTTTTAATTATAAAATTACTCCCTTTAAAAGTGAAGTTTTTAAAATCTTAATCAAAAACAAACGACAAATTATAATCAACACGTTTCAAGATAAATTTGGTAGGAACGCCAATTTATTTGATTATATACGTCCTAGCATAGCTGAGGAAATTAAATCATATATAAATGATAATATCTTTAATAAAGATGACGGATTTGAAAGACAAGAAACCGAATTAATATACGAAAATATTTTAATTGATAAATTAACTCAACGATGGCACGAAGTCGTTATGGATGAAGTAACATTAGCCGCTCAAAAGCTTGTTGATTTTTTTGATGGTCAAGTCATTAATATCACAGAAGAAATTACAGGTGAAGCAGCATCACATCATTATGGTAAGAGTCAAATAATTCTTTTACGTCGATATGTTGAACCTTCCTTCACAGATATTCAGAAGAATGTGCTTGCTCAACATATACACATCCCTGAGCAAACATTGCGACGCTACCACTTGGCTATTAAAACAAGAAAATTCGTAATTCTTGCAGGAATTAGCGGTACAGGTAAGACTTGGCTTACCAAAATCTATGCTAATGCTGTGGAGGCTGAATATCTCGTGGTGCCAGTAGCTCCCAACTGGACTACTAACGAAGATTTGCTAGGTTACTTTAACCCAATAAACAAAGAGTATAATTACACAGCCTTCAGTTGCTTCTTAGAGAAAGCAGCCCAGGAGTATATACTAGCTAAATCCCAACAGCTTAATCCCCAGCCTTACCACCTGGTTTTAGACGAGATGAACCTGGCACGGGTAGAGTATTACTTTGCCAAGTTCCTCTCAGCAATGGAAGTGCGAAGGCGCGATGAAGTAGCTGAGATTGAACTAGCGCCAGGGAAAAAAGTTTTGCTACCTCCCAACCTTTACTTCATCGGCACAGTTAACATGGATGAAACCACCCACGGCTTTGCTGATAAAGTTTACGATCGAGCGCAACTGATTGAACTTGAAGTTGATCGTAAAGATTTATACGATTGTTTGGGTGAAGTTGAGTATCGCGAGACTTTAATGCAGATTTGGGACGAAGTATACACAGTAGCCCCCTTTGCTTTCCGTGTTCTAGATGAAATCAAAACCTACGTGAAAGAGGCTGAAGCTTTAAACTTATCTTGGAAAGAAGCCTTAGATGAGCAGCTTTTGCAGAAGATTCTGCCTAAGCTTAAAGGAACTGATGAGAAGGTAGGAGAAGCCCTCAAGGCTGTGGTTAATATTGCTAATGATAATGGCTTTGACTTAAGCTATAAAAAAGCTAAAAAAATGCTTGAAACATTTAATAATCATGGATTTAGCTCCTACTTCTAAACTCGGCTTTCTCAGCCGTTCGGGCGAGCCACTAGAATCTCCATTAGAGTCTAAGTCAGCTTTTATAGAAGTTCGCGTATCTAAAACCGAGTGCGACCAAGTGCGGCTTTCGCTTCAGGGTAAAGAACTTGAAATTTACCCAAAGTGTTTTTCGGATAAAAAGACTCGAGATAAAAAGGCTCGAATTGTAGCCGAATGGCCTGCCTCAGACCCCGGTTACTACAAACTAAAACTTGAATTTCAGGGTGAAGTTGAAGAGCAGATTATCACTGTTTGGCCTCGAAAAATTAACCGTGAAGCATTTGCTAAGATGCTAGAGGATCTTGATGCTCGTCTTCCAACTTCAGTAGCAATAGGATTACAACGTACAGGAGCTTTAGCAGGTCTGAAATTTTCACAAACAGGCGAGACTACTTTGGATCAAGAAATTGTTCGCCTGCGTCGCGCTGTCAACGGTACAGAAAACCGACCGGGACTAACAGAAATTCTGCCTCAACTTGCTCGTGACCATCATCAAATCCTCAAAACCAATGAAATTTGGGTTCGGCAAGAACAAGTCCGCAGACCATCTCCCAGTGCGCTAGTTCAGGCTTTTTGTCAAGGGCATAACTTAGATGCCAATGGGCGACCTATTCGCTTAGCTGACATACGAGTAGAACACCACACAGATGTTTATGAAAACCAGATGGTTAAGTTATTTTTAGATCTAGTTAATCAAAGGCTTCGACGAGTTAGGCATATCTGCGCCGCTGATACTAAAAATAAAAAGCATTTTCTAGATGAGGTTCAATCTCTTGCTAAGCAACTAAAAAAAGCTCGAAATCAAGCTAATTTTCTGGATGAAGTAAGTCACCCTAAACACCTTACCAATCAAATCACAATGGTTTTATTAAAGCGTCCACCTTACCATGCTGCTTTGCAAGGGTATTTGGAATTTATCAAAAGTCCCACAGTACGTTTGGAAAACTCAGACCTTGATGCACCTTTAGAAAATTTGCCCGATCTATACCAGGTTTGGGGAACTCTATGGGTAATTGAAACGCTGCTAGAAGTAGGAGAACAAAAAGGATACCAAGTAGAAAAACAGTGCTTGGTAAGTAGGGATAAAAGCGGAGTTTACGTCCGGATTTTACCCGGTGGAAAGCCAGCAATCGTTTTAATTCACCCTCAGCACAAAACGCAAGTCAAGCTAATTCCTGAACGAACCTATGGGAAGCATGGTGAACTCCACAGCCCTAGTGTGAAACAGCGCCCTGATATAGCAGTCGAAGTCAAGTTAGCTGATGGTTCTCAGCGAGTTTATCTATTCGACCCTAAGTATAAGCTTGAGAGTGAAAAACAGGAGAATGGAGGCAATGAAGGAAAGCCAAAAACAGCCGATATTCAGAAAATGCACACCTACCGCGACGCTATTCAAGACAGCAAAGGCACACGAGTAGTACACTATGCTGCGATTCTTTATCCTGGTTCTTACAAATTCTACACTAAGGGACTAGAAGCTCTCTCCGCCTATCCAGGATTTGAGACTGAGCTACAGGAACATCTACGGCGTGTGTTAGACAAAGCTTTAGATATCTCATAACAGAAAACAAAAAAGCGCTTTCTACTTAAACTAGCTCTAAGAATCTAAAGTTATCATAATTGCCATCGACAAGTGGAGCATCAGGCGACAGCTAGCCATAGGGCAATTAAGTAAGATAGAGACTGTAAGTAATGAAATCTTGGCAAGTTAGAAATCTGAGGTATTGCCATGCCTTCACCATTTCCGGGGGTAGATCCCTATCTGGAACATCCCGACTTTTGGTCTGAATTACATAATCGCTTAATTGTGGCGATCGCTATCGCCTTAGCCCCCAGTCTCCGTCCTAAGTACCATGTAGCAATTGACAAGCGTACCTATCTTGGTGAAGCAGATGATAGTCTGTTAGTTGGGATTCCTGATGTAACCGTATTTACACAGCGCTCCACGCCGGATCGCCCTTTATCAGTTGCAACGCTTGCCGATAAGGAACCTATAAAAGTAGCAGTCCCGTTGATTGAAACAGTTCAAGAAAGTTACTTAGAAATTAGAGAAACTGGTAAAAATTATGCCATCACTGTCTTGGAAATTCTTTCCCCAAAAAACAAACGCTCTGGAGCAGGAAGAGTTGCTTATGAAGGCAAGCGATCGCAAGTATTGGCAAGTATTACTAACCTGGTAGAAATAGACTTGCTTAGGGGTGGCAAACCCATGCCAATTGTAGGAAATCCACCCAAAACCGATTATCGCATTCTGATTAGTCGAGGCGTTCGCCGCCCTATATCCGATCTTTATGCCTTCAACTTGCCAGATGCAATTCCTTCATTTCCATTACCGTTAGCACGTGGAGATTTGGAACCAATTGTAGATTTACAGCACTTAATTAACGAAGTTTACGAGCAGGCAGGTTTTGATACCAGAATAGACTATAATCAATCTTGCGTACCACCTCTATCAGAACCAGATGCAGCTTGGGCTAACTCCCTGTTGCAAGAAAAAGGATTTATTGCTTCATAAACGCCAATTTCCCAGGAATTTAAGCAATGATATCAAACGCAGAATCCCCATCGATCATCGTCGCGCAAGATGTCCACAAGTGGTACGGTAAATTTCACGTGCTAAAAGGTGCTAGCCTTTCAGTCAATCGGGGAGAAGTGGTAGTAATAATGGGGCCATCCGGTTCGGGTAAATCTACTTTTATTCGTACATTCAACGCCTTAGAAGAATACCAAAAAGGCAAAATTGAAATCGACGGCATTACCCTCAGTCACGATCTGCGTAATATTGAAACCATTCGGCGCGAAGTGGGGATGGTATTTCAGCAGTTTAATTTATTTCCCCACTTAACCGTGCTGCAAAATATTACTTTAGCTCCGATATGGGTGCGAAAGAAATCCAAAGCGGAAGCACAAGCAACGGCAATGCAACTATTAGAAAGAGTGGGAATATTAGAACAGGCGGGCAAGTATCCGGGACAATTATCAGGGGGACAACAACAACGGGTAGCGATCGCGCGCGCCCTCGCCATGCAACCTAAAATCATGCTATTCGACGAACCTACATCCGCCTTAGATCCAGAAATGGTAAGAGAAGTACTAGATGTAATGCGGAATCTCGCCGACTCTGGCATGACAATGGTAGTAGTTACTCACGAAGTCGGATTCGCCCGCGAAGTCGCCGACCGAGTGATTCTGATGGATAGCGGCTTAATAATAGAAGAGGGGACGCCAGAAGCATTTTTCCAGCGTCCCAAAGAAGAACGGACTCGCAAGTTTTTGTCGCAAATATTGTAGTAATTGGTAATTGGTGATTGGTAATTGCTAATTGCTAATTGCTAATTGGTCTTTCTATTACCCATTACCTATTACCCATTACCTAATCAACTGGCGATGGTAGTGGTATTACTTTTTCTGAATTTTGGCTCGACTGGGGCGGCAAACCTCTAGGTGAATAACCTTTAGTCGTTGATACCAAAGCATAGCCCAAATAGGCGGGGAGAATAACAGCGCTTATAGCAGCGATCGCAAACAGCACAGCTAGAGGACTCATCCCAGGGCCATAATGACACCGATAGGGGTCGAAAGATAGGCGTTCTGGTTTAATTAAATCCCGCAACGCCACGGGGCGTTTAAATCGCACCCGTCGGTCATCGAGTTTTTCCAATAAAACCCAGCCCGCCTCCGCCTCTTCTTCGCACAAACGCTGTAAAATCGCTTGATTGCGAAACAAGTCGCGATTGGCACGCACAATTTTAAACTCCCAGCCGAGCAGGCGTAAATCCCGCGCTCCCGATTGAGTTGCTCCGTTTGTTTGCCCATTTACAGCCGTGTCGATGTCAGCTTTAAAATCATAACGAGTCAAGATTTCTTCCTCCTCTTCCTCTTCTTGAGCGATCGCGATCGTCCGCCAGCGCATCCATCCACCGATTAAAGAAGCCTGAAAGCCGAGACTTCCGACTAAAAGGCTTAAAATGGCAAATTCCAGCATAAGTACTGTAGATAGTCTATTTCACTTCTCCCTGGATATATACTCTTGTCCGGTAGAATTTGCTAGCAGTATTAACCCGGATTTTTTGGGGATAGATCGGGGGGTGGTGTGGGCAAATAACCTTCCATCAGGCAATCTCGACCAATGACGCGCCAAGTGACTCTTTCTAAAGTCAGCGCCTGAGTCATAGTTGTAAAGCCCAAATCGCCTACGGGTGTAGGTGCTATCGTACCGCCAACAATTTTGGGGGCAATAAACGCGAGGATTTTTTGTACCGCACCCTGAGCGATCGCGCTAGCAGCCAATATACCGCCGCATTCCCACAGTACCGAGAGGAAACCTTGGTCATAAAAGTAAACCATTGCCCGCTCTGGCGTCAAAGACACCAGTTCTTCTACCATCACGCCCCGTTTCCTCAGATACTCCTGAAATTTTGGATTTGCGCCTTTCTCAGTTAACACTAAAGTAGGAACTTCTGTCGTCTCCCAAAGGAAAGCTTTTTCTGGTAAGTTTAGGGTGCGACTCATCACCACCCGCAGGGGATTGTGAGCATCGGTCTGATGGCTGGTTAAATGGGGATTATCCTGGCGCAGCGTATTACCCCCGATGACAATCGCATCGCAACTTGCCCGGAGTTGATGCACCTCATTGCGGGCATCTAGGGACGTAATCCAAGAACTGTGTCCTCCCGTGGCAGCGATTTTACCGTCCGCCGTCATGGCGTATTTCAAAATTCCAAACGGACGCCGGTATACAATGCGATGGACAAATGCTTCATTGAGCTTTTGGCAAGCTTCTTCTTCCACACCTACTACCACTTCAATTCCCGCTGCGCGCAAGCGGGCAATACCGCCGCCACCCACCAGGGGGTTCGGATCGACCATTCCCACCACCACCTTCGCCACACCAGCTGCAACTAAGGCTTCCGAACAGGGAGGGGTGCGCCCGTGGTGATTGCAAGGTTCCAAGCTAACGTAAATCGTCGCCCCCCGTGCTTTTTCTCCTGCCTCCCGCAGTGCAAATACTTCGGCATGGGGTTGTCCAGCCGCTGGATGGTATCCTTCCCCTACAATAATTCCGTCTTTGACAATTACAGCACCGACGAGAGGATTGGGAGCAGTTCGTCCCAAAGCCTTGCGGGCAAGTTCCAGACATCGGCGCATCATGGCGCGGTCAAATTCTTCGCTGTTCATCATTACAATGCTCTTGCAAGTTTAACCGTCTCCACCAAAGATTGAGCGGATAGTAAACTACCGGCGCCCAGAGACTGCTGAGGATAGCAGACGCGAGGGCGATGCGTTGGTGGTCAGTCCAAATTTCTGCTAACTTGCGATCGCCCATTATCCCAAACTGAATCGCCATTACCGTTTCTGCCACCACCGCCATGCCAAATACAATCAACGCCACCGAAATAAAATCTTCTTGGATATACCGTTGCTTTTTGATCCGGGCGGTGATGATTCCCACGCAGGCTAAAGCGATCGCGTGGCTGGGATAGGGAGCCGTCATCCCGTCTTGTATTAAACCTAGAGCTAAACCTGCGATCGCTCCCTGTAGCGTCGTGCGCTTGACGCTCCAAGCCACCACCCAAATCAATAGCCAGTTGGGACCAAGACCCAACAGATCCATTCCCGGTAACCTTACTGGCAACAGCGTCGCACAAATTATGATGGTGCCAATCGTGACCATCCAATTCCCAATTTGCTGCCGGTAGGTCTGCCAATTTGCGATGTCAAGCAATGGTTAAAGTCTCCTAATTTGAGATTTTAGATTTTAGATTTCAAATTTAATTTCCCATCTAAAATCCATTCGTTATTCAGGGTTGGTATGGGTGGGGTACACCACAACCCACTCCAAACTATTCATCGGAGCCGACAGTTTAATCGTCGCCTCCGGCGCCGGATTTTTGCTCAAATCAACTGATTCCACCTGCCCTACCGGCAAGCCTGACGGAAACAAATGGCTAATAGATGAAGTCATCACAAAATCGCCCTTGCGGACATCTCCAGTTTTTTCAAAGAACTGCATCACCGCTTTATTATTCGAGCGGCCCCGCATAATCCCCATGTAGCGACTGCGACCTATCATCACCCCTACTCCACTGCTTGGATCGCTGATTAACAAAACGCGACTGGTATGGGGAGTAACGCTCGTCACCCGACCGACCAAACCGCCAGGAGCCGTTACGACGTAGTCCGTTTTGATCCCAGCTTGGGAACCCCGACCCAAAGTGACTTGCTGCCACCAATGGTCCGCACTCCGCCCAATAATCGGAGCAGCAATTCCAGTGCCTTTTTGCTGGGATTGAAATCCCAATAGTTGTTTGAGTTTTTGATTTTGGCTTTCTATTTCCCCCAACCGCGCCTGCAATTCCAAGACGCGAGCATCGGTTAACTGCTCTTGTTTAGTTGTATCTGATTGGAAAGGACTGGTTACCAACTGGTAAAGCTCAAATATGGCTGCTCCTTGGGTAGCCTTTGCCAACCAGGCAGCACTGGCGATCAAACTCACCAGAACTACTTGTGACCAATGCCGATCCCACCAGCGACGTAGCGTGTACATAGAGCGTTGCAAGTTTTAACTTTTGAGTTCTCGTTTTATTTTGACAGAGGAATCCACTTGCCTTAAATAGATTTTTGCGCTTCTTTGCTGCGCTAGGGATGCGGCTTGCCGCCCCGCTTGACTACGCGCGCAACCGCCCCTTTATTATGAACTACTCCGAAGAGCTGACGCTCTTGTCGAAGTTTGCGGTTTCAACTACAGATCGGAGCTTTAGCAGGACTTACGCCAAGAAACCGGGTTGCTTGGAAAAATCTTCCACTTGCAAACTAGAGATCGCAGCTGTGAAACCCGGTTTCTACGATCGTCGTGGGTCAGTCCTGTTTAAGTCTAACCTGCCAAATTCCACAACCAAAATAGAACGCAGCACGATCGCTCGCTGGGAAAAATTGCTGCGATCGCGCCTACAACCCCAACCATACTACAGTTATCCT
>DNGG01000021.1:458-14462 GCA_003486675.1 Cyanobacteria bacterium UBA11372 | reverse complement strand
AGAATTGCTGCCACCAGCAGCATCAGCCACTAATTCCACTTGACCTTGTGCATTGATTCTCCAGCCTGTCGCTTCTACAATCAGAGGAGTTGTTTCGGTTTGCGGTAACTTTTGTGCTGTTTGACTCACATTTGATAAATCTCTATTATCCCACCAAACCGCACGACCTAAAAGTGCTGAACTCGGGTTTTCTGGCAAGCCACCCCGTCCCGTGATGCTAAAGGTATTGCCTCCATTGGCGGCACAACCATTGGTAATCTGCTGACTAGGATCGACCAGATTTTGCGGTAATTCGACTAAGAATGAGCGAGTTTCTACCTGCGGATTGGTAATTGCCACGATACCGGAAAGACCAAACTGAGAAGCAGCTGTAATATCACTTTCTGAAGTCTGTTGGGGACGATATTGAGTCCCAAAAATGCCAGAAGTGCTAATAGAGATATTGCCGCCTCTTCCTTTTACAGCATTGGCGGTGATGTCGCTATTTTCTAGGGCAGCGATCGCATCTGCATTAATAGTTAGGTTACCGCCGTTACCTGTCCCGTCTCCCAATCCGGCGGTGGTAGTGATAGAACTATTACGACGCATTTGCAAATTCTGCACTTGCAAGGCAATGTTGCCCGCTTCACCCGATGCAGTTGTTGCTGACAAGCTACCGTTTCCAGAAAGTAATACTGAACCTGCATTTACAGTTAGGGTTCCCCCTCTACCCATGCCTTCATTACTGACGCTGACAAATCCCTGTTCAGTTACTGTTAAGTTGGGTGTGTTGATAGTGAGATTGCCCGATGCGCCACTCGGAACATCTGGTAGCCCTGGAAAAGCCCTTCTCACAGATGCAGAGGCAATGGCAACTGATGAGCGGATACGGCTAGGGGTTGCATCGATTGGATTGCTTCCGCTTACTTCTACTGACTCAGAGGCATTGATAGTTAAATTTCCACCATCACCATTACTAAAGCTGGCTGTAGTTAACCTGCCACCATTACTAACGCTCAAAGTGCGGGTGTTGATAGCAATATCTCCCGAATTACCCGGCCCAAAACTATTAGCAAACAAAGCACCATTACCGTTCCTAGTACCAATTATTTCTATCATTTCAGCATTGACAGTTATCCTACCACCTGCACCTATATTAAATGTTGTACTGGCAATGATTCCACCGTCTGATAAAAATAATCGCCGCGCAAATATATTGATGTTTCCTGCTTTGCTGGTAGACAAGGTGTAAGCAGCAATAGTGTTGGCTCCGTTGGGAACAAACCCGCTCAACTCTACTAGCTCAGAAGCATTTACAGTGATATCACCACCATTTCCTTGAGCAAATGTTCTGTTATAGATGCCACCAGCACCTCTAGAAATTAGTTGTTGCGTAGAAACGGTAATATCCCCACTCGTTCCGGTTCCTAATGTTTCGCTGACTATGCCACTGCGAATGCGCGTACTGGGGATATA
This sequence comes from Cyanobacteria bacterium UBA11372, assembly GCA_003486675.1. Taxonomy (GTDB): domain Bacteria; phylum Cyanobacteriota; class Cyanobacteriia; order Cyanobacteriales; family Aerosakkonemataceae; genus Microseira. Next base: position 13,007 of record DNGG01000021.1, on the reverse strand, counting down.
ACCACTAAATTATACAGACTCAGTAGCACGAACATTGATGCTTCCTCCTGGCAGAGAACCTCGGTTTTGCGACCATAAAACTGAGCCATCGTTGAGACTAACCTGTCTGCCTTGGACTTGAATTGAGCCAGCAGTAATACCACTGACATCTGCTAAACTTCGCTGCAAAAGTCGAATATCTCGAAAGTTGTTTGCCAGAGCATAATCTAGTACAAACTCTTGAGAAGTAGGATTGAAGCCGACTAAACCTTCTCCGACGCTGCCTAATTCAATTCTTCCTCCTGGTGCCATAAGTGTGACGCCATTGAGCGTCACATTCCCACCCACCAACGCTAATGTTCTTCCTGGCTGCACTCCCAATCCGACGTGACTACCTGTAACAACATAGGGTGTTTGTTCGGGATGTCTTGTGGTCAGATTATGCCCTGTTCCTTGGGCGGTAATTTGTCCTGGATTGCTGCTAAATCCCAAACCAATGGGTACGCTGATTGTAAGCAAGGGTGCTGCTGTTGGGTTGGTGGCACTAAATTGCGTTCCATCGGCAAAGTTAATCCTACTGGCTGTACTGCCGATAAATGAACCACCAATATTTAGCCTTGCACCTGCGCCAAAAATTATCCCGTTGGGATTGAGTAGAAATAAATTAGCCGCGCCATTGGCGCGAATTAATCCATCGATATTAGAAATATTGCTTCCCGTAACGCGGCTAAAGATGTTTTGCACATCAACCGCATTGTTAAAAAATGCTTCTCGCCCTGTGGGGAGGGAAAATTCTTGAAAACTATGGAATAGATTGCCCCCGGCTCTGGTTCCGCCTTCAATAGTAAGGGTATTGCTATTGGGGGTGACTGTTGAGTTGATGGGTAAAGTGGCGTCTGGGACGATTTGGGCGCCAACTGGAGCAGAAAATAATAGAGTAGATGCAGCGATCGCACATCGTACCGTCAGCTGTATTGCTACCCTTTGCCAACCCCCTTCTACATCCCTTGACTTCATCTCTCTACCCGCGGCTGAAGAAATATTGTCTGTTTCAGCACCAGTTTATGCAATTGTTTATAGCAGCTTCATCAGTAAAAACTCTGCTCGTAAAATCGATATGTTAACAGCGATCGCTATTTGCCACTAGAGGATGTATATTAAAACACGTTGCTGTGCGCTCCGCCTGACGGCACAGTTTGCGATCGCCTGTAGGGGGAGTGATGCTGGGAAATGGCGAGGCATAAGTAGATTGTTGGGGCACGGCGGCAGAAGGCTGTTGATTTTTACCCCAGATTGTCAAATGCTGTGCCCCTAGAGATTCTATGTGACTGGAGCAGCGGTGACTACCCACCACACCAGCAATGCCAAAATCAGTACGGAGATTTTGACGATGATGTAGGTGATGGGATGAGCAATTGGAAAGGTGTACATATTCCACCTCCGGATTTTAGCTATGGGGGAAAATGTGAGGCGCTGTATGGTTGAGATGCGATCGCAACCCAGGCGCATTCACTCGCCTAGTCTGTATATCTTTATTTTGACTCTAAATGCTACTGGAGATTAAAGACTCACAAATTCGGTAACAAGAATTGATATTTTGTTAAATTAATGCAAGCAAATACAATGGGGCGGAGGGTGAAAAGTGCTGGAAGCGGGCACGTTATGGACAAAAGTCAGAGAGCGAACCGAACATGCTCTTAATTGCGGCGCGCTGCTGTCGATTCCGACAGATTACGAGTTTGTAGAACAAGATGGCGTTTCCTTCCTGGTGCGAATATTATCCAACTTGGCGCGTAAGGATGAAGCAAAGCAGAAACAAAAGAAAGAAACTGCTAATTCAGGTAAGGATTTTAACCCGTTTCTACCCTACGATGAAGATCTGTTCGTTGCAGATCTTTCCCATACCCATGTCTGTATCTTCAATAAATTTAACGTTGTCGATTATCACTTGCTGATTATTACCCGTGAGTTCGAGGAACAGGAAAGTTGGCTGACTTTGGCAGATTTTGAAGCAATGTGGGCATGTTTGGCGGAAATTGATGGTTTAGCATTTTACAATGGGGGCAAGGTTGCCGGTGCTAGTCAGCGGCACAAGCACTTGCAATTGGTTCCCCTACCACTTGTACCCAATGGCGTGCAGATACCGATTGCACCTTTGCTGGAAAAAGCTGAGTTTAAAGACTCAATTGGCACTATACCAGGTCTTCCTTTCCGACACGCTTTTGTACAGTTCGACTCTAATTGGATGCAATCTCCGTTATCAGCTGCTGAGGTTACCCTAGAATGCTACCGCAGCTTGCTGGAAACCCTGGGATTAAACAATGGCGATCAACCTGGTGCATATAATCTTTTAGCAACGCGGAAATGGATGCTAATTGTCCCTCGAAGTCAAGAGGAATTTGAGTCAATTTCTGTCAATTCATTAGGTTTCGCGGGGGCGCTTTTAGTGCGAAACTCTGAGCAAATGAAGCTTTTGAAAGACTGGGGGCCAATGACTATTTTGCATAAGGTTGCCGTGTCGATTTTGCAACGATCGATCCAGTAATATCAAGTCGGGTAGTAGCAGACTTGTATGGTTAATGGTGTTGTAGGGGCGGGTTTGACCAATTATATCATGTCCGGTCGATTACCCATAATTAGAAGCCGGGACACGGCACGATTAACGTTATCTGTGTCCCTGATATCACTGATGCCGTGTCCCTACGCAACGACAGGGTAAGGCTTTTTTATTATGGGCAATGAGCGCGGACATCATATCACTGGTTTTGATATTGATTAAATCAGGCTAGAGAAACCCGAATTTTTTAATAATTCGGGTTTCTGGAATACTTTGGCAACAGGTTGATTCTAATCTTCCATCAGGAAGGAATAAGCCCGCCTTAATAATTCCAACTCCGCAGGTGGTAAGCTACGTGCATCTGTGAGGGCGATAAACTTTCCGGCACTATTTTCTAGCTGTTCATAAGGTGGATCAATTGTGGTAAAACGAGCTAGATAAACATGTATTGGATGCTCGGGTGCATCAACTTCTGCTTCAAATTCTCCTTCAATTTCTAGCATCCCGCTAGATAATCCCAATTGCTTTTCTGTATCGGCAATTAATGTGGATGGGTAGCTGACTTTTTGACCTTCTTCTATGTGGTTTTCGCCAACTTGGGATAAAGAAGGCAAGGCTTTGGGATAGCACACTGTATCATTTAGGCGTAAAAACAAGGTGCGCGCACTATAGCCTTGCTTGTGGTACATGATGACGCGGGAATCTTCCATAATGCCTCTGTAAATTGAGATGAGATAGTAACCCAAGCTGCTACTTATAAACTAATGCGTTGCTAATTGCTAATCTAGCATTGTTATTGACATTAGCCATTAGCCATTAGCCATTAACCGCAAGGAGAGAGATAACTAGCAACTTACGTTAATAGAATTTGCACTGAATGGTTAGGCAGAAAAACATCAAACGAATTAACTTGCGATCGCCTGTTAATCCAGTCACTAAAAAGCGCTGTTTTTTTGTTTTGATGGATTTTTTTGCCTCCAACCTATCTGATCAATCCCCTTTGATTCGGCATAGTGTTCGGCTGTTTGACCGGAAATTCCCGCCATGCCACAGCAAGTGTGTGGAAACCAGTGTTAAAGGCAGCCCAACCCGTGGGAAAATTGGCTGCCCTTGCTTAAAAGAAGCTAAAGCGGCTGTTTTTTCCTTACAGTGTCATTTTCAATAATACGGCTTTGGGGATCAAATTGTAAGAGGTGATACCTAAAAATTTTTTATAGGCAATTATCCTGGGTAAAGGCTAAAAACTGCCGATATATCATAATTAATTGCAATAATTAAACCAGTTAAACTTTAATTTACCAGCGAAATTTTTGACATAACTATCGAGATAATTAAGGAAGATTTTGGTTTCAACCCCGTGTAGCTAAGTAAAATCTTAGGAATTTTTATGAATAATATTGCAAAAATTTCCTAAAAATCAGGCGAAGTAGCGACCCAGGGGGTAGAAGGGATGCGATCGCATCTAAGTTTAATTACCTAACGCACGTTGGTAGTTACATCCAAGCAAACTGGTAATAGGTAATGGGTAATGGGTAATTGCCAAAACCAGACTGCCAATGAATCCAATTACCAACTTATAACTAGCGAACAATTAGCAATTAGCAATTAGCAATTAGCAATTTTGGCGCACTGGTATTTCAATAATAAACTCTGTTCCTTGTCCTGGTGTGGAAAGGCATCGCAGCAAGCCTCCATGCTTATCCACTACAATTTGATAGCTGATAGATAATCCCAAACCCGTACCTTTACCAACGGGTTTTGTGGTGTAAAAAGGGTCAAATATTTTTGACTTCACTGCTTCGGTCATTCCCACTCCGTTATCGGCAATTCGCACTGCAATCCAATCTGGAGTTAAAACTTGCGTGCGAATCCGAATAGTAGGCGATCGCTGATCAACTGTTGATAAGCCATGACGCTGATCTAGGGCATCAATCCCATTGCTTAAAATATTCATAAATACTTGATTTATCTGACCGGCATAACATTCTACCAAAGGCAATTTGCCATACTCTTTAATCACTTCAATCGGGGGACGATCTGATTTTTCTTTGAGGCGATTTTGCAAAATCAACAGGGTACTATCAATCCCTTCGTGAATGTCTACTGGTTTCATCTGAGCTTCATCGAGTCGAGAGAAATTCCGCAGGGATAGTACAATCTGACGGATGCGTTCGGCTCCCAATTTCATCGAAGAGATAATTTTGGGAAAATCTTCCCTCAGATACTCCAATTCTATCTCTTCGATATGAGCTTGGATGTCGTCAGAGGGATGGGGATAAGTTTGCAGATAAAGTTCTATGAGGGAGAGTAATTCTTGGGCGTAAGTGTTGACATGGGTGAGGTTACCATATATAAAGTTAACTGGATTATTAATTTCGTGGGCAACTCCAGCAACTAGCTGACCTAAACCGGACATTTTTTCGGTTTGAATCAGTTGGGCTTGGGTTTGTTGCAATTCGTGCAAAGCTTGTTGGAGTTGTTCTGCTTGTGCAGTTGCTAAAGCAGCGCTGGCGCGACTTTGACGGTAAAGTTCTGCTTGGTCGATAGCGATCGCAAGTTGTTCTACAATTGCTTGCAAGCTCTCGACTTCGCGATCGTGCCAGTGTCTAATTTCCCTAATATTACCGCAGCTAACCATCCCCACAACACCAGAGTGGGTTTGCACGGGTAACGCCAATACCGAAGTATAACCCAACAAACCCAAGCACTTTTGCCGCATATCGTTGCTGAGAGTGCCAATATCATCAACTCGCAGCATTCCGATGGCTAAAACATCTTCTAATCGCAAACCCATTTCTTTGGCTGGATAAACACCGATTAAACTGGGCAATTCAGGATTTTTCGCTTCCCGAACTACCTCCCAGTAAACTTGCTCGCCATCGGTTTTATACCAGAAAAACTGGCAGCGATCAATTAGCAGCAAATCCCGAATTTCTTGCACGGCGGTTTTTAAGATTGCATCCAAATCAAGCGAGTTACGAATTTGGCTAGAAAGGCGGCGCGTGAGCAGATCTTTTCCTTCTTGGAGTTCTCGCAATCTAGCTTCAGATTCTTTTAACTCCTCCTGTGCCATTTGATTGCTCTTACGAACGCGCACTATCCACGCACATACGATGCCAATAACGATAACTAAGCCTGCATATATCAGCAGGAAATTAACCAGCAATTGCCGCGATTTAGCATACACAATTTCTGGCGGGACGCGAGAAACAATCTTCCACATATAGGCTTTAGCCTCAACCTGACTCTGGCTCGCTCCAAAGGCTTGAATCGACCCGGTACTAGATTTTTCATCTTCCCTGAGAGGATAGACATTAATATAAGTAAAGATCCCATCTTCTATCTCAAATTGCCCCTGATTATTACCAGACATTTTCTGCCAAGCTTCGGGAAATTGTTTGGCAAATGTCTTATCTTTCCTATCGGGTAACATGAATCCCCATTCATCTTTTGCTTCAGCAGATTTGAGCCAAAATCCATCGCCATTTAGCAGCATACATTGACCCAAAGTTGCAGCGCAAGCTCTCTGAAAATTGTCGAGCAGGTTTGCACCCAAATAGTTGAGTACCACAATTCCCTGTTTTTTACCTTCACTATCAAATACGGGCGTGGCAAAACGAATCATGGGTTTGAGTGGCTGCTCGATTTTTCCGCGTTCCACATTTAAATCGAGGGGGGAAACAAAAATTTCTCCTTGATTCAGCTGCAATGAGTCATTAAACCAATAGCGGTTAATTTTAGATTGCAGTTCTGGTTCGGGTACGATACTAGGTTTACCATTGTTGAAGTTTACTCTGACAATTTCCCGACCAGCAGTGTCTATAAATCTGATCTGGTCGTAGAATTTTTTGTATTGAGACAAAGCTAAATATTCCTCCGCCATTCCTTGCTTAATACGTTGATTTTCCGGGTATTTTATTAGCCGTTTCAGATCGTTTTGTACGCTTAAAAATTTCAAGTCTGAAACGACTGATTTGAAATCGCTGGCAATGCTTTTGGCTGGTAGTTCTACAGTGCGTTGTTCTCTAATTTCTATGGCAATTCTATCTGTCCTCACCTCGGCTTGGTAAACAATTCCCAAAATCCCTCCCGCCAGTGCTGAAATTGGTAAGAAAAGGGTGAAGAATTGTTTGATTAACCCTGGTGAATTGATGGATACCATAATTTGTAGCTTTGCAATTATTTGATTTAATTTGTTGCAAGAGTTAACAATATGTATTAATTCGCGACTGGTGACGATGCAGTAACCATCGAGGTATTAACACACAAGCTATATTAAGATTTTTGTAAGTTAAGTTATGCGATCGCAACCGTGTTTTTACGGTGTTGAGTTAGCACTCAGAGGATACATAATATCATGTCCGCAGGCGTTGGGCATCCCACGGGGGGGCGGGTTTATAAACACAATTCGCCCCAAATCAAAGGTTTCTGGTATAACCCGCCCCTACAACCCTATTAACCATACAAGTCAACAAAACTTGCACTGGATGCTGAGGCGAAAACCCCTCAAACCGCTTGACTTGAGAGCGACAAGAAAAACCTGTGGCTAAAAGTTTTTGTCTCTCTTCTGGGGAAGATGGAATGTGTCGCCCCCAACTCATCTGATAAATTGCCTTAGATACAGCATAGTTTTCGGCTTCGTGTCCGTAAATTCCTGCCATGCCACAGCAACCTGTGGCAACTAAGGTTAAAGGAATTCCAACTGCTTGGAAAACTTGCTGCCATTGTTTTTGAGAAGTTAAAGCCATTGTCTTTTCGGTACAGTGACCTATTAAATAATATGATTGGCAGGTAGTCCTTACTTTTGGCAGGCGTTCAAGCTGAGTTACCAGAAATTCTTGCAATAACTGAACTCTGGGAAAGGCTGCTTTTGCATCGAGGATTTTGACATACTCATCCCGATAAGTAAGGACGATGCTGGGTTCAATGCCAATAATAGGAATTCCCAAATTTCCTAACTGATTTAAATCCTCGTAATTTTTCTCAGCAATTGTCCGAAATTGTTGCAAAAACCCTTTGACATGCAAAGGCTTCCCACTAGCAAAAAACGGCGGTATGTAAACTGTATATCCGAGTTGGGAAAGCAAATCATAGGTGTCGAGAATTAATTGAGTTTCAAAGAAGCTGGTGAAGGCATCTTGCAGCAAAATGATGCTATTTTCCCTTTCTGATTGACTGAGGTTAGATAATTTGTTCAAATCGAATTCTGGTGCTTGTTTTGCTGCTAATCCCTGCTGGAGTCTCAATGAACTTAATACCGGCGGATCGAGCAAACCGAGAAACTGTTTAATCAACCAATGGGAAATCGGGTTTTGAGCGATAAAATTAAATAAATCGGGTGCATAAGATTGCCAACTGGCGAGGGTTTCTATATTCCCAAGAAAGTAATCGCGCCAATGTCTGAGATAGCGGGTGTAATAGAGTTGCAAAAATTTCGATTTGAGATGGGGAACATCGACATGAATCGGACATTGAGTGGCACAAGCTTTACAAGAAAGACAGCCGTGCATTCCTTGATAAACTTCGTGGGAATAGTCATAAACTCCCCAATATTTTTGGATGGTATTCCAGAGTTTAATTGGGAAATTTCCGGGTTTTTCTAATTCGGCATCAACGGGGGGTAGGGGCACGGCAACAGTGTGTTTTTTCGCCAAATCAAAGTTTTGCGGATGCCGTGCCCCTACCGGGTTGCGTGGGTAAACTGCACTAATTTGTCGCCACCATTCGCGGAGTAAGGTAGCGCGACCTTTGGGAGAATGGATGCGGTCACTTGTACCCTTGTAAGAAGGACACATGACGCTATCGGGATTAAAACTAAAGCAGGCGCCATTGCCATTGCAACTAAATGCTTCTGCATATTGCGATCGCACAGACGCGGGAACTTGTCGGTCAAAATGACCCCGCAAAGGCGATTCAACTTTCACAACTTCTGCGTCGCTACCAAAGGGAGTAACTATTTTCCCTGGATTTAATCGATTATCCGGGTCAAAAGCTGCCTTAATTTTCCGCAAGTCTTCATACAATTCCCCAAAGAAAACAGGTGTATATTCGCTGCGAAATCCTTTCCCATGTTCCCCCCACATAACTCCGCCATATTTCCGCACTAAGGCTACAACTTTATCGGATAATTCCCGGATTAGTTTTTCATCGTTTGACGCTTTCATATCTAATGCTGGTCTGACGTGCAAGCATCCTACGTCTACATGACCAAATATGGCATAATCTAGTTGATATTCTGTTAATAACGCTTTAAATTCTCGGATATAGCTGGCGAGACTTTCGGGCGGGACGGCGGTGTCTTCAATAAAGGAAATCGGTTTTCTTTCTCCTTTGGTATTTCCCAGTAATCCCACCCCTTTTTTTCGCAAGTTCCACAGGTTATTTATTTCTTCCCCTTTTTGCGCCAAATAATATCCCGTGGCTTTATCAAGGTTAATTTTACTAACTTTATCTTGAATTTCTTCTATAGTTTCTCCCGTAAATTCAACTAAATTAAGCGCCTTGGCATCTGCTATAAAATCTTTGACATGATAGTAAATAACATCTTGTTTTGCCAGGTCTAAAACTTTTTCATCAATTGTTTCTATTGCGGCTGGTGCGGATGCTAATAAATTTTCTGCGGCTGATAAAGCATCGTCAAAACAGCGATAGTGAATTGCGAGCAATTGTTTATATTTGGGCAGGGGGGATAACTTCAATTTTGCTTCGGTAATGACGGCTAGGGTTCCCTCTGAGCCGGCTAAAATCCAATTGAGGTTAAAATTTTCATTTTGATAGACTTTCGCCAAGTTATACCCGGTCATAAATCTGGGCATTTTGGGGAAAGTTTGGGCGATTGTTTCCCGCTTTGAGGTGACAATGGCATCGACTTGGCGGTAAATTTCTCCCAGACGACCTGGCTGTTGTTTTAATTCGGATAAAGTAGCAGGAGAAACAGAATGCGATCGCGCCGTCGTGCCATCTGATAAAACCCAATTTAATTCCAAAATATGATTGCTGGTTCGCCCATAAATTCGCGATCCTTTACCGCAAGCATCGGTATTAATCATGCCGCCAATCGTCGCGCGATCGCTCGGCGATAAGGAAGGGGCAAAAAAGACCCCATAAGGTTTCAAATATGCATTTAATTGGTCTAAAACTACTCCCGGTTGCACTCGCACCCAAGCTTGTTCTAAATTCAGTTCTAAAATTTGATTCATGTACTTAGAACAATCAACAATTATCCCCGGAGAAAGCGATTGACCGTTGGTTCCCGTGCCCCCGCCTCTGGGAGAAAATGCGATGGATTTAAACTCTTCTCGATTGGCTAATTTAAACAAATGCACCAAATCTGCCTCGGTGCGGGGAAAGACAATTGCTTGGGGCAATATTTGATAGATGCTGTTATCGGTAGACATCAGCAACCGACTGGCAAAATCTGGGCGGATTTCTCCGGAAAAGCCAGTTTTTGCCAAAGCATCTAAGAAAAGTGTATATTCTGGTTTTAAGGTTTCTTGAAGAGTCAATCGGGGAATCATAATCTGAGTTAGCGAGATTAATAGAGGTTTTAATGTCAGATTTACCTATCGACCCAATTATTTACTTGATGCTTAGCCTGCACTGCATTATCGGTGCGATCGCTGCCATCATAGCCCAAAATAAAGGACGCAGCTTGAATTTGTGGTTGCCTTTGGGCTTGGTTGTAGGAACGCCTGCTTTCATTGTAGCTTTGTTGATGAAGCCCAAGGATTAATGCCATGAAACTGTAGGGGCACGGCATTATAGATGTTGTTAAATTATCCGAGATCTCGCTTGCCGTGCCCCTACGAATGCACAAATGGTCGGGGCACGGCAATCATAACCTGTCGTGTTGTACGCAATATTTTGGCTGCCGTGCCCCTACTTCTTAATTTACGTCAATCCAGATGCTTCCTTCTTCTACGCGAGTCGGAAAAACTGACAGTGGCTTTTCTTGTGATACCATACCCATTACCTTTCCCATTACAGGAGGCCAGGAAATCCACTCTTTCGCCGCACCAGTAGATAAGTCAAAAGCACTGCGATGCCAAGGACAAACTATTGCCCCGCCGACAATTTTGCCTTTTTTTAGGGACAATTTCAGGTGCGGACAGGCGTTATCTACCGCATACATCTGACCTTCGTGGTTTAATAGCAAGATCTTGCGATCGCCTACTTTTACCACTTCTCTTGCACCTGGGGCAAGTGCATCAGCTGACAAAACTTTAGTCCAACTCATATACATCTCCTCTGTGGGTCAACCTGTTTTATTAGTTTGACGCAATCGGGGAACGTGCGATCGCTATCCTATTAGTGGGGGCGGGTTTATATAGGATATTTGTCTATGGCAAATATTGTCTGTAAAACCCGCCCCTACCAATTACCGCCCCGATTTCCGAGTCGAGCGATCGCTAGAAAGTCGCTGGCGGTAGCGGATGAGGATGCTCATCATCAGATCCGAATTGGGTACCGGCACGATCGGACTCCACTCGTCAACTTGAGCAAATCCCTCGGCGTAAAAACTGTGGATTTGTTCCGTCACCCCTTCGTAAGAACCAACAATCATAATCCGGATCGGTTCCCGTTCCGGCATTTCTGAGGCAGAATTTGGATGTGCAGATCCGCCAGAGTCTCGCAAAAACTCTTGTGCCATGAGATTTTCTCCTAATTTTCTGGTTTGAAACCAAAAAATCTAGCCACCCGTAAGGCAACGCAAAGCAGGGTGGCTACACAGAATGTTAAAATTCTCTGTTAGCCTCCCGGACTGCGCTAACAGTTTGGGGGGTCATGCTGTCCATTGCTGCTCTAACAGCTTTGGGCAGCGGAACTAGATTTTTCGGAACCGGCTGCTGCCTGGGCAAGGAATGCAACCGATAAATCAAGAGCATACCCCATTGTGGTGCAACCGTCAAGCGTGGGTTGGGGTGAGACTGGTTAAATTTTTGTAGCGATCGCGGTTATTTCTCTGGCCTCAAAGCTACGATAGTAGTTGCCGATGCGTCAATTTTATCCAGGTTTTTCTTAATTAAAGAACGGGTATATTTGCCAGGTTAGCCAGACTCTTGAATTCCTCAACCAAAAGGTGAGGTGAGCCAATGAAAAATACTCAAACAACCTCAGCTAAGGTCAGCCATCCTTGGGTTAGTATTACAGAAGTTTTACTAATTGTAAGTTCTCTTGGTAGTTCGGTGGCTGCTGTCATCTTGCAACAATATCTGCTGGCAACTGTAGCATCTGTTCCCCTCTCGCTTGCTGTGGGACTAAATTCCTGGGAAAAAAACCGTCTCTCTCAAGCTTATCAAGAGAGTCAGGCGAAAATTATTCGATTAGAGGAGCAACTACAAAGCTGGCAATCTTCAAATACAATTTCCAACTTAATTGCCGCCGAATCTCACAACGAAAGCTCTATTGAAGAACTTTCAAAATATCTGGATGTTTTGCAAAATAAAATATATTGGATCGAACAAAACATTCAGCATAGACAGCCAATAGGAACGTTAAAAAATATAGCCAGCCGTAACGATATCAAGGAGTTAGAAGGAGAAATAAAGGAGGTAGATACTCGGATTGATAATTTCCACATTCCCGATATTAAACAAAGAGTGTATCAGATAGAACGGGAAATTCAAAGCTTACATTTTCATTTAAAAAATGATAGCCTCGCCGTCCAAGAAAATGTAGAAGCAAGAATTCATAATGCCATTGCGGAATTAAGCAGCCAATATACTATTCTAGCAAGGCGAGTTGAAGAAATCCAGACAGAACTCAAAATTATATCTGCTAAAGGGCAGAAATATTTTAATCAAACGGCTTATAAAACTGCTCAAGAGGTTTGTAACTTCTGCGGAAAACCAGCAATTCCTGGTCAGGGAATTTGCTATTCATGCAGTAACGAACCCGGATAATCTAGCAGTTGTTAATCTGACCGAGAAAGTGGGAATAATAGAGGGTGGGGACTTCCTCGCCCCATTTTCAACCATACTGTGAGATACATCTCACATCTTGCACCTTGAGGC
>DNGG01000021.1:0-184 GCA_003486675.1 Cyanobacteria bacterium UBA11372 | reverse complement strand
CCCGTGGTGCAAGATCTGAGTATATGAAACCCAGCCAAAGATTTGTTTTGCAACTTAGGAGTCAATTGAAGTTGAAACCTCGATCTAGCGTCACTATTTTGATCGGGGCGGTGTTGTTGTTATTCGCCCTCATTAGCTGCGTCAAAGAACCACCCCCACCCTTGCGCGTTGGTACTAATGTTTG
>DNGG01000666.1 GCA_003486675.1 Cyanobacteria bacterium UBA11372 | reverse complement strand
TTGGCGATCGCAACCGCAATCCTCACCCGCTAAGGTAAAAGTTATGACTCAAGAATTAATCTACCTCAGAGCCAGCATCATAGAAGGTAGTTACGAAGATGCTTTGGCAATTGTAGATGAGTTAGAAGGAATGAGCAAACAGGCAATCTTCCGTAATATCCAATCATTTTTGGATGGGATGCTAATACATTGTTAGTTTTTGACTAAAACGGGGAATTCTATGGAAGCGCGAATAACATCGTGCTGTGTCCAATGGTAGTAGAAACCCTGTATCTATGAAAAAACAACAAAATAAATTCAGCCACCTGACAGCAAAAGAAAGAGTTTACCTGTCATTTCCAGCACAGCTTTTGTTAGATAAAAACCTACTTCAAGGCAAAATACTAGACTTTGGTTGTGGCTTTGGCAACGATGTTAAATTATTGCAAAAAAAAGGATTTGATATTACAGGGTACGATCCTTATTATTTCCCGCAATACCCAAATGAAAAATTCGACACCATCATTTGCTTTTATGTGTTAAACGTTTTGTTTCCTGAAGAACAAGCGAATGTTATCATGCAAATTGCACATCTGTTGAAACCCGGAGGTAAAGCGTATTATGCAGTAAGAAGGGACATAAAAAAAGAAGGTTTTCGAGAACATTATATCCACAAAAAGCCTACCTATCAGTGTATCGTAAAACTTCCATTTAAGTCAATTCATCTAAATGAAATGAGTGAAATTTACGAATACATGCATTATAACCATCAAAGAAATTCAACTACTAATTGCATATTTTGTAATCCTTATAAAAATCTAACTATATTAACAGAGTCAGCGACAGCTTATGCAATGTTTGATGGTTATCCTGTGAGTAAAGGGCATGTATTAATCGTCCCGAAGCGTCACGTTGCTAATTATTTTGAATTGCCCTTTAAAGAACAATCTGCCTGCTGGTATATGGCAAACAAAGTGCAAGAGATTTTGACCAAAGAATTTCAGCCTGATGGGTTTAATGTGGGAATGAACGTTAATAAAGATGCAGGTCAAAGTAGGAAGCACGCTAGCATTCATATTATCCCGCGTTACCAAGGTGATGTTGATGGGAATAAAGGCGGAATCAGATGTGTGATTCCCAAAAGAAAAAGCGAGTAATTACTCGTTGAGCCTAGAAACCGGGTTTGGAGCGTAAATCTCTAGTTGCCAAAAACGATTTTTGAGAGAAACCCGGTTTGTTTGAACAATTGCTAATTTTAAGAATAATAGCTAGAACGGATCTAACTCTTGTTCAGGGCGGCTTGCATCATTAGAGTGATAGCTTGTATCCATCTGGTAAATGCGACCATCAGGCATTATTGCTCCGTTCAATGCGGCTCCAATCAAAATAGCAGCCTTCAGGTCAGCATTTCTCAAAATCGCACCGCTTAGGTTCGTATAGCTTAGGTTAGCACCACCCAAGTTAGCATCACTCAGGTCAACCTCGCTAAGGTTGGCATTATTTAAGTTTGTACTGCTTAAGTTAGCACCACTCAAAGATACGCGCTTACCAGCGTCTACTAGGTAGTCCCTTCCCAAATTGCTAGCGTTCATGTCAGCACCACTTAGGTTAGCCTTCGTTAGGTCAGCACCTTGCAGAATTGCATTACTTAGGATGGCATAACTCAAATTGCTTTTTGTCAGCTTGACATCTTTGAGGTTGGCATTACTTAAGTTGGCGCTACTAAGATCGGCTTCTCTTAGGTTTGCGCCGCTGAGATCGGCATCTCTCAAGTCAATACCGACTAGGCAACTTGCTTCTAATATACAATCACTGAGATTGGCATCGTTTAGTTTTACCTGACGTAGGTCTGCCCACCTAAGATTTGCTTTTTTCATTACAGCCTTAGTCAAGTCTGCTTTTCTCAGATTGGCTCTAATCATTTCTGCGTTATTTAAATTTGCTCCTCGTAAAACTGCTCCACTCAGATTTGCCCAACAAAGATCGGCCTTTTGCAGAGAAGCTTGGCTGAGGTCTGCATCAGTCAGTTCTCCGTAGACTAGCTTTGCAGAGGCTAGTTCTGCAAAACTTAGCTTTGCCCCTCTTAGGGTGGCCCAATTCAGTGTTGCCCCTTCCAGATGCGCTTTTGTCAGGTCTGCTTTATCCAGGTTTGCTCCTGTCAGGTCTGCTTGACGCAAGATGACTCCACTTAGGTTTGCCCCACTTAGGTTTACCCCACTTAGATTGGCTCCACTAAGGATAGCTCCACTAAGGTCTATTTCTGGAAAATGCCTCTCTCCGGTTGCATATAGCCCCAGAAACTTATCCCCAGTCATTCTTTCTGGGGAATCAGCCTCTAAGGGAAATAGATCGGACAAGTTGCAGCCGAAGTAATTACACAAAACCTCAGCTGTGTTGCAGTCAATCCGGTCAAACTTCTCCTGATATAGCCTGTTGATGGCGTTAATGCTGAGAGGAGTCTGTCTTCGTTTCAATTCTTCGGCAAGTTGAGACGGAGATAGCCCCTGTTTTTCCATTAGCTGTTTTAGCCTACAGCGAAGCTTTTTCATAGATACTCCACCCAACCAAGGGATTCAGAGACTTTCTACACTAGCGTAAAATAATTACACTATCGTTAGCGTAATTATTTTACGCTAACGATTGACAGTCGCGATCGCAGTGAGTATGCTTGAAAAAGCACACAGGCAGAATTGCCAAAAAAATACCCCCAAGCAGCTAACTTGAGGGGCGGTTAATTGATTTGTAATTCTTTTGTTCTTTCATTATGACGCAAAATCGCTTAGCTGTCTCTAATCGACAGCTTTACGTACCAGCTCAGGTTTTAATCATCGATACCGAGACAACAGCTCTGGAAGTTAGTACAGGGCAAGTGATAGAGATCGGAGTCATCCTGTATTCGGTGAAGCATCAAACCCCTATCCAACAATTTTCGACTATTTTACCGGCGAAAAGTAATCCGGCAGAGAAGATAAACCGGATTAAACCAGCAGCGCTAACGGAAATGACAGAAAAAGATGCGGTTTGGGGGATGTCGGCGATCGCTCACATGGCTAAGAAGGCAGAGGTTATTGTAGCGCACAATGCCGAGTTTGATAAGAAGTGGTTTGATGTCTCAAAAAATGGAGCTAGCATCTTACCTGAATTATTGAATTCCAGGGGTGAACCGCTTCCTTGGTTGTGTACTTGCAGCGACTTCAAATGGCCTCATCAAGTTCGGCAAGGTCAATCTTTAATCGACTTAGCAGTAGCCCATGACATAGGAGTTTTTGGAACTCACAGGGCGCTAACCGACTGTCAGTTGATCGCAGCTCTTTTTGATCGCATGGAAGACCTGCCAGCTATGTTTAAAAGAGCTTTAAGACCCAAAGCTATCTTTAAAGCTGATGTAACCTATGACGAGCGGGAAAAAGCAAAACAAGCGGGTTTCAAGTGGATTCCTGAGCGAAAAAGCTGGGAGCGAAAAATGGCTGTCGATGATATTAAAGAACTTCCTTTTGCTGTTTCGCTAATAGCAATCTGTTAATCATCTAAGCAGGAGTTTACCCAGTTGGTGAAAGAAAGCGATCGCGCCTATCTCACCTAACTCGTTTCCATGCTAGAGCCTGAAAATGCAATTAGGGCGGGTCACTGGCTCCCATCTCCACCAGAGGCAGGAGCCTCAGTAGCTGCGTTACCAGGCTCTAGCCTGGTAACGAGATAACCGGGTTTCTTTACGTCAGGGTTCTTTAATCAGATCGCTTTACGCCTGCCAAAATAAATGCGATCGCTTCCTCTATATGTTCTTCAATCCTTTCTGAACTCAGCCGATCGATATCTGGCGTTAAATGTTTCCAATTTTCATGCACAGTGAAGTAAAACAGGCAAACACTTAAGATATAAGTCAGCGCCAAAAAGGGTTCGATCTGACGAAAACATCCTTCCGCGATACCTTGTTCTAGCACCTTAAGCAGATGTTCGTGTAAGCTTAAAACGTTGCACTCTTTAAAATAAATTCCTTGATTTTGGCTGGCTTCTTGAAACCACAGCATTTGACGTTGAGGATTCTGTGCTTCGTTAGCAATTGCAAGGCGAATTATTTGCTTCAGCGCTTCTTCTGGAGACAATCCATCTAAATTCAATTCCCCAAGTTTAGTCTGAACTTCATCTACTGGACGTTGTAAAACTGCCCGATACAAGCTTTCTTTGTTCTCAAAATAGTAGTGCAGCGTCGCGGTTGTTACCTTAGCACGAGTTGCGATCGCACTCATTCGCGCACCGTTTAAGCCATGCCGTGAAAATTCTTGTTCTGCGGCATCCAAGATTTGCTGCTGTGTCATCTCGGCATCTCGGAATGGGCGGGCCGATCTCGCTACTCGCTTACTGGGTCGAACCACGGTATCTAACTCATTGTTTGCCTTTCTATCGTACCAAAAAGTAACTTAAACAGATGATATTCATTGTTTTTATTGACAAATTGACAAAAATTTGATAAACTTACTGATTAATTAGTAAGTGTATTTTTGCGGTTATGAAGCAATTGCAAGGCTCACCGTGGCTCTTGGCACATCGTGCCATGCTGAAGCCGAATCAGCCGATGAAAGTTTCTCTATTGGGTAACGATTATGTGCTTTGGCAAGACAGTCATGGCACGATTAGCGCCTTGCCGAATGCTTGTCCTCATATGGGTGCAATGCTGTCAGAGGGTTGGTGTGTGACTAAACCCGATGGTAGTAGTGCGTTCGCGAAGCGTGGCGTTAGCCGTATCGCCTGTCCTTTTCATGCATTAGAATTTGATAGTTCGGGTTGCACAGTTCTACCCGGTTCCAATAAACAAACTAAATCGATATTGCCACCATTAGAGTTGATCGTTCAGGGAGATTTTATTTGGTCTTATGGTGGATACGAAGCGAAAATTCCTATTCCCTCGATTATGAATGAAATTGCGGCAGAGTACGAGTTTATTGGAGTGACAGGAGAACGCAGTTTGCCAACAGATATTCTGAGTTTGCTGTTAAATATGCACGATTACAACCATCAAAACGGCACTCATCGAGAATTATTTGAAATCGAAGAAGTGCAGGTGAAAAAGTTTATCGACGAAGGGCTACATTCTCATGCTTACTTGTCACAACCGAGGAAGCAACCGAAGTGGCGGGACATTCTGAAAAACCCTGGTCAACTGGCGATGCCAAAGGTGCTGGAAGCACACCTAGAAAACTTTTTCCCGTTCATGGGATTGCTGCATGGTGAGGATAAATTGTTGAGCCTGAAGGAATCCCATTTTTACCTTCCAGAAGCCGAGAATCGCTCTCGCATATTTGTGTTGATGTATATGAAGGCTCATTCTGCGATCGCGCACTTAATCAAAGGCAATTTGCTGAAGTTGATTGATGTGGTTGTAGAGCAAGACGCAAAGATTTTGAGTAAGATTTACGCCAATACACCACAGCGGATAAAGTTGAACAATGAAGTGGGAATGGATTGGGTAAGGCGCAATTTTGATAGTTTTCCAACAGTCGTAGAACCAAATTTATCTCGGTAGTTTGCGATCCTTGTTCTTTGTACTAATTGTAATTTAGGTGCGATATGCCTCCGGGACGAATCAGTGCATCCCCTCTTCGGACGCCAACGCGATAACGTAGATAATAAATGAAGTTGGAAAAACGACTAAAATGCTGACCAATTACATCCGTACAGCAATGCAGAAAGCAACTTACGAGTTGCTTGAGGATGGTACTTTTTATGGCGAAATTCCTGAGTGTCAAGGTGTGTGGGCAAATGCTGCAACGCTGGAAGCTTGCCGCGAGGACTTGCAAGATGCTCTAGAAGGATGGATTATTCTAGGGCTGCGCTTAGGTCATACTCTACCCATTCTTGACGGAATCGATCTGAATTTCACAAAAGACGTTGCCTGATGCCACAATTCGGAGCAATTAATCGACGGGATTTAGTTCGTTACTTAAGAGAGGCAGGTTTTGAAGGCCCTTACCCTGGCGGTAAGCATCAGTACATGGTGAAGGCAGAATTGAAGTTAACAATCCCCAATCCACATCAGGGAGACATCAGCAAAGGTTTATTGGCTAGGATCTTACGTCAAGCTAATATCAGCATGGATGAGTGGGAGGCTTTATAAGTTTAGATACAGGTTGCGATCGCAATTTTAGTCACAATCAACGCGATCGCTTGTCAGGGTGGGAGCGCGATCGCTTTCGGTCAAGTTCTCCATTCAGAATCAGGAATTTCTGCACCTTGAAAGATACTACGTAACTCAAGTTGTTAGTTATCTCTCTCACAGCGGCTAATGGCTAATGGCTAATAGCGAGATTGGTAAAAATCCAAGATTAGCAATTAGCAATTAGCAATTAGCAACGCCAAAGTTTATAACTAGCAACTTGCGTTACGTAATGTGCCAATAGGCAAGGTTTTGCCTCGATGTTCGGGAACAATTACTTGAAGTCCAAGCAATTCATTCCTCCATTTGCGATGACTACCTTTCTAGAAAATCAATTGAAATCCATATTGGCTCAAAATGCTTTCAACCTCCCTAGCTGTCATCCGACGGATACGACTACTCATTAAACACTGACCTCTAGTGCGATCGCATCTGGCGGTAACTCAATCGGATCTGGTTGTAAATAAAGTTCAATCGCTTCACGAATATTTTCTAAAGCTTCCTGTTGAGTTTCTCCCGCTGAAGTACAGCCAGGTAACTCTGGACACCAAACTGCGTATTCACCTGTTTCTGGATCTGGTTCTACAATTACGCGCCATTTCATAGCTACTTCCTCTTAAGTTTTTCTATTGTAACGAATTACTTTAGGACGGTTTTGTTCATCGGGAAAATGGCAACGAACGGCATCGCGAAGCATTTCCCGTAAGGTTTCTATATCATCAGCCTGAGTGAAAATCGATTCACCCAAGGCTCTGGCAGTATAACCACCTTCTGGATCGTTTTCCACTAGAAAGACAATTTCATTCATTGAATTATAACCCTTTGATATACTGCCTCAGTACAGGTGGCAGATCGTAAAAACTTCCTTGTTGTTCTATCAAGCAGCGCCGCGATAAAGATTGCAGCGCGTTTAGTAAATCTGATGATGGCATTGTGCCATTTTCTAGCAATTTTGCCAGGGTGATTGGTTCGCTTTCTTTAGCCAACAAGGAGAGGACTTGTTTTTCTATTTCCGATAAGCGATCGCACTGCTGCTGTAAAACATCTTTCAAATCTTCTGGCAATAATATGGTATCATTTGGTAATAACTCAGTCACGCATCCTCCCAAGTCTTTAATCAGAGTCGCCACACTTTTTAACCATAACGGGTTGCCTTGGTAGGGGTGAATCAGTGCTTCGGAGTTGGCGATTTCTGCTAACCCTTTATCTCTGAAAATTTCCCATCCAGCAGCGGTGTCTAACCCAGTGAGTTGTAAGGTACGAATAGGAGTATTTTGGCTTTCTCTTTGAGGAATTTCTCTGGGTTGTTCCCAACCAATTAGCAGAAAGCAACTTTGATAGGATACTTTTTCTATCTGTTTGAAAAACAAGCGATATTCTTCGTATCCTGGTTTATACTTTCCTGCCAATTCGCCGCTACTGAAAAGATTGTGAACGTCATCTAAGATGACCAAACAGCGATGTTTTTGTAAATATTTAATTAAAGGTAAAGTTTTGGATAAATCTGGGTTGTCTGATTGGGAGAAAAACTGTATCAGTTTATCTTGAAATTCTGTTAGGGTGGGGGATGCTTCTAGACTGCACCAAATGACGTACTCAAACTCATCTTTTATTTGTTGTACGAGTTGCACAGCTAGTGTTGTTTTGCCGATACCGCTGATGCCAGTGAGGGCTATTAGACGACAGCGTTGTTGTAAAATCCAGGTGGTGAGGGTGTCGAGTTCTCTGATGCGATCGTAAAAAGCACCCAATTCTGGCATCTCGCTTAAATCTTGATGCGAGTTTTCAGTTTGTTTTGAGTTAGATGTTTCCTCATTATCTGGGTGTGAGTTTGGTATATCTGGCGGCTGTCTAGCTTCTCTACAAAAATTAATTTTACCAACTCGAACATGATCTTGTACAACATTTGAAAATAGAGATAGTTGCAACCTCTCCATTGCTGCTCGAAAATTCGATTTATGAATATCTTCCCCCAACTCTTCTGAAAGTATCTGCCATAACTTTGAGCCAACATCCCTGACATAACTCTCATTACAGTGACTCTCCTCAGCAATTTTGGTGTATTTCTCACCTTGCATGGTTCCTCGCAGGATCGCCTCTTGCAAGTCATCAAGATGCTGACCCGTCTTGGTAAACACGATATCGTCAGCTATTTTTAACACTTCTTTAAGATTCATGCAGAATCGTAGATGTCGTGATTTTCCGTATTATACCTAACATTTTCCAACATTTTCTGGCATTTTCCAACATTTTTCAATCAGCGAGTTGGAGTAGCCGACAAAATTGCCAACAAAATTGAGCATTTTTTGAGTAGACAAATATTTTATTTATAAGGATTATGGAAAAAGCATTAAAGAGTTAATTTTAGGGATTAAACGCTTGCGGGTTTATACTCTGTAATGCTGTGTTAGACCGCAATTGCGGTCTAATTAATAGTTAGGCTTTCAATGGCAATGGAGATTAATTATGAGTGCCAAAGGCGACAACATCGGTGAAGTTACGACACCTACAAATGCAACATTCTACGTTTACTGGAATAAGAGTACTGGTCAAGTTCATGTTGGTAACGAGTATGCTGGTCAAGCCTCAACAGAGTCTGATGCCATGAGAAAAGCCGATCACTTTGCAACCACTAGACAAATTATGAAGTAATTAAGTTCATAAAATATAACTTTTTTGCACCACTAAATGGCAATCTTTATGGTCACAGTACGTTTGCTAAAAAAGTCTGATGGTAAGCCTATTTGGGGTGAAAAAATTTACATCAGTCGTCACGGCTCTGGATTTCTAGATGTTGGCGGCGTTTTTGGTTCTGAGAAGACAAACAAAGATGGTGAAGTTTGCTTTTTCAAGCTGGATCTACCAGCTAGAGGCAAGATTGTCGTAGATGGTCATGAAATCTACGATGGCGAACTTGAGAAAATTATGATCTTTAGAATTTAGGAGGCTTAATTATGCACCCAATGATTGAGAAGGCACACGCAGCAATTTCTACTCCCGAAGTTCAGGAAATGATGAAAAAGCTCTCTGAGTATGGCTTGGGAGTTTTCATGCCTCATCTGCACGACCCTGCAACGGGTGAATATGCGCCCTTACCAAAAGGCATGGTTTCTGTAGAGAAAGATTTGCAGGTTTCTTTCCATCCCGCATCCTCACAGGAGGTTGCTGAATCTCGTGCGGTTGGTTGGGTTTGGGATGAGAAAACACAAACAGCAATGGCTTGCACAGTCTGCTACGAAGTGAGTGGACGACACGGTAAAAGTAACCACTAAGCATTTCAAGAATTAACTAAGCAGGCTTGCCTTTAACACTAATTGAGGGAGCCTGCAACTTTTTAGAGAGAAACTATGAGTATTGAGGATCTTCTAGACCAAGCGCTTGAGTATATTAAAGCAGACGATAACGAAAATGCTGTGCGCCTCTATAAGCAAGTTTTAGACATCGATCCAGAATGTCCAAAGGCTTTAAAAGGTTGTGGTATTGCTTTTGCTAACATGAGGAACTTTCAGGCAGCTATTGACTGTTTTACTCAAGCTATTCAGCTTAATCCTGGTGATGCTGGAGCATTTACTTTTCGTTCGCTTTCGCACTTTGATGCAGGAAATTACGAAAGTGCCCTTTTAGACTCTAGCCATGCAATCGAACTTGAACCTAAAGTTGCAGGTCATTACCGGATGAAAGGAGACCTTCTAATTACCCTAAAGCGTTACCAAGAAGCATTAGAGTGTTTTGAACAAGTACTAAAACTTGAGCCGAGCGATACAAAATACCTAGAAAAAAGAAATGGTTTAGTTAATGCTATGAATACCAACCGCTTTTTACCACCGTTGCAACAATTAAAACAACAAATTGATGATGCTTTTCTACCCTTCGAGCAAGACCGAGGAATGCTTGATGAAGACCGAGCAAATACAGTTAAAGTAATGGGAGCGATTGCTAGGGACAGTACATCATTGATTGAAAACACTCCTACAAATGATTTGCCACTTGAACCCTTGATGCTATACTCATATATCCAAGCAGTGGGGCGCGGTTGTGATGGAGTTCGTTTCTACAAGGCAGAACGATCTAAAGAAATGTTGAGTGCGTCAAGTCATTTTTTTAATCAAGCAGAAAAGATCGCTGAAGGGTTAGAAGACTTAGAAATGTTGAATAATATCCACTGGAAGCGAGGGGCATTGATGATTGCTCTTTACAAAACATGGGATGTAAAAGAAGTTCTGGATGCAGCTTTACAGTCTTACCACTGGCTTGATGCACACCCACAGACAACAAATTCTGCTCAGAAGAGATTGGTACAGGAGCGATTATCTCAAATCGAAGTTGCACTTGCACCTATTCCAAATTCTAGCGTTTCGAGTTCAGTTGCGTCTAGCCTAGACAATTCTTCTGACTCTTTTGACTTTAACAAAGCCAAGAAACCAATCGCTTTAGGAGTTGGGGCGTTGGGTATTGTTCTGTTTTTTGGTGGTCAATGGTTCATTGGTCTAATTTGTTTTGGAGTTGCTTGGTATCTCTGGCAGAGCGCATATTGAGGGTGTCCTGTTTGGTGTCTGTTGTTCTTGCGTTGAGATCGCTGCTCTCCCGTAGGTTAGGTTGACGCCCATGTTACCCAACCTCTTTTTTACTCACAATCTTATCTATTACCACTATGCCAATGCGGTGATTGGACGGATAGCGATCGCCCATGTCACGCAAGTGCGATATGCCTGGAGGCACGCTGCGCGAACGCACCACCAAAGAAAGAGCGATAATGCTACGCATCGCTACCCTTGAACGCACCAGCAAAACAAACAGCGATTCTCTACGGGCTAACTACGATCGACCGCACCTCCTCTAAGTACCTTCTGACTGCGATTGCGGTATAATGGGTGAATATGACATAGTAAAAATTGCACAGAAATCATGATTATTGATATAGAAATTTTTCAAACCGTCCTCAAGATGCCAGAATCTTTAAAAAAAGAGGTACTGCATTATGCAGAATATTTAATTGAAAAATACACAAAACATGAATCATCACAAGAACAATTTGAACAACTTCATGGTTATGGTAGTTGGGCTGGTCAGATCGTTATGTCTGATGATTTCGATCAACCACTCGAAGATCTAAACGAATATATGTAACATGAAATCCCTTTTAGATACTCATGCCTTTCTTTGGTATTTGCTTGGAGATCCCAATCTAGGTAGTAAAGCAAAAGAAGCGATTGATACTAAAACAGGTTTGTATTTTAGTATCGCGAGCCTTTGGGAAATTTCCATTAAAATCAATCTCGGTAAGCTGCAACTAAATCGCCCATTTGAAGACTTGCGGCAGGAATTGCAATACATTAATGTTCAGCTTCTACCAATTACATTTGAAGACACCCAGTTGTATACAAATCTTCCTCTACATCATCGAGATCCTTTCGATCGCATTCTGGTAGCACAGGCGATGAATCATTCGCTTGTTTTGATTAGTCGCGATGCGGCTTTTGATGCTTATTCAATTGGGCGCGTGTGGTCATGAAGTGCGATCGCCTACGACACGCTATGCGATATACCTCCGGCACGCTGCGCGTGAAGCGAAGCTATCGCGTAAGCGAATCGCACCACCAAAACAAACAGCGATCGCCTACATAAATCTAGAATATTCCATCATCTTGCTGAGAGTCGTTATACTCTCAAGTAAAGTTGTATGCCCTAATTACGCTATTACCTAACTGAGTGTTTGTACCGCCGAATTGCCTGTAAGGTTGGCATCAACTGTGGCTAATTTTAAGCCATAGTAAATCGCTGTGGCGACAATAAATCGGTCTGCGGGGTCTTGATGAGGTAGCGCAATCTGGCGACTTAATATGGCAATTGAATGATTCATTTGGGCTTCACGGGTTTCTAGAGTTTTTAAAGCTAAGTTAACCCATGTAACAGGATCGGGCTGTAAAGATATCCGTCCTTTTTCTGCAAGGATGAGTGTCTCCCAAATGCTAATTGGACTGAGCCAAAGTTCGGTGTTAAGATCGGCGATCGCTATTTGCAGTTGGAGCGACAGGCGTTGGTCGCCGAGTAAATACCAAAGCCAAATGTGAGTATCGAGTAAAAGTTTCATTCTAAAACATCCCAGGATTCGGCGTAAGGAGCGATTAAATCTCCTAATATTTCACCGCTTCCTTTCATGGCGCCAAAGGTGGGGCGTGGAACTTGGGTAGTGGCAGGATAGATAACCACTAATGGTTTTCCTTCATGGATGACGGTTAGAGGAGCTTTGGTACGTTCGACCTCTATAAATAGAGCCTGGAGGGTTTGAGGTAATTCAGTCGTGGTAATTTGTGCCATTTTTTCATCGGAAAGGGTTTTTGATAGTTGAAATAAACCCAACATCTTTTTCCACTTACAATCTTATCCATTTCCACCATGACAATGGAATCATTGGACGGATAGCGCTCGCGCGATCGCAAATCAGCGATCGCCTAACTCTAGGGTGATACACCAAAACGCAGAACACCCACAAGGCAGGATATACCAAGCGAGACGATAATTGCATCGATAGCGATCTCCCACACCATAACTTACCCTTTATTTAATAGTTTCTGTTGCGGCTCGAGCTTTACCTTTACCCTGAATTCTCACCAAACGTTGCTCCCGCACACCAGATTCTACCATCGCGATTAATTCATCAAGCTGGAGTGTAAGCAAGTCGATCTGCTGGTTAACTTCGCGCCACCTAGCCACACTTCGCGCTCTCGTCTCCGGATCGGGTATTTGAGATTGTTGATTCATGGCAGATTCCAATTTTGTTTGGTTTCAGAAATGCTTGCAAGGACAGCACCGATCAATGCCTCAGTCTGTTCAATGGTTTGAGCCAGTAAGTTCAGCATAGCATCGGTAGCCATCGGCTGGTATTCAGCTATCCCTAGTGCCAGGGTATGCAGACGCGAGTAAGGCATTCTTAGTCTCTCGACACTACTCTGCATTTGCTCTAATTCCGGTAGAGTTGCTTCATTTTCGCCAAACCGTTCAAATAGAGCAAACTCAGTAGCTTTAGCTTCATCAATCAGTTCTACCAACCGTCGCTGCAAGTAAAAGATAGTAGTTAAAGTAGGGTCTGGTAATTTGGCCATTATGCCCCAGATTTGGAGAAGACAAGACTACATCATACCCAATTTTCTGCAACTATCAGGGCAACGGTACTTGCATTTAAGTGCGTTCGCATCTCAACGCAAATACCAAACATTGCGATGTTTCCACAGATAGCGATCGCCTATTTTTAACGATCTAAAAACATGTTTTAGTTGATTAAACAATGCACGAACCCCTTCCCCAGTATAAAATCATGCTTGATCTAGGTCTGGAATACTGAAAAAACCGCGATCGCACCTTATATTCAGTCCGCGCAGGCGGACTTCGTTTGTGTAGCTCCAGGTTTCAACCTGGGGTTTCTGGGTGATCGGGCATCTGGGGTTTCTGGGGGATCGGGCATCTGGGGCATGTGGTTTCCACCTGGGTCGTCTGCCTCGTCTTAGAATAAAAGAAAAGATTGTATAGTTTTGTATCCAACCCTCAACCATAACAAAATCATGGCTGCTGCCGTATTGATCGAAAAACTCCAGAAACGCTACGGCAACGTCGAAGC
>DNGG01000362.1 GCA_003486675.1 Cyanobacteria bacterium UBA11372 | reverse complement strand
TGGGGCCAATTTTAGCCGTGATGCCGTGGAACTTTCCCTTCTGGCAAGTGTTTCGCTTTGCCGCACCAGCACTGATGGCAGGAAATGTAGGGTTGCTCAAACACGCTTCTAACGTACCCCAGTGCGCGGTAAAGATTGAAGAAATATTCCGGCAAGCGGGTTTTCCAGAGGGAGCGTTTCAAACCTTGCTGGTAGGGGCGGATAAAGTTGCCGCGATTGTAGCAGATGACCGGGTGATGGCGGCAACGCTGACGGGTAGCGAAGGCGCAGGCATTAGTTTAGCGTCAATAGCTGGCAAGCACCTGAAAAAAACCGTTCTGGAATTGGGAGGTAGCGATCCGTTTATCGTTTTAGAAAGTGCCGATCTGGATGCGGCGGTGTCCACGGCGGTGGCTGCTAGGATGCTGAATAACGGTCAATCTTGCATTGCGGCGAAAAGATTTATTGTAGCGGATGCGATCGCCGACACCTTCGCCCAACGCCTGGTAGAAAAATTTCAGGCACTCAAAATCGGCGATCCGATGCACCCGGATACGGACTTGGGGCCATTAGCAACACCAGGAATGCTAAAAGATTTAGACGATCTGGTGCAAGAATGCATTACCCGTGGCTCAAAAGTTCTTACAGGGGGAAAACCATTAACCGATCTGCCGGGGAATTATTATCCCCCCACAATTTTGACCGACTTTCCACCGGGGACGCCCGCCGAATCCGAAGAATTTTTCGGTCCAGTGGCGTTGTTATTCCGCGTTGCCAATATCGACGAAGCGATTGCCCTTGCAAATAACATTCCCTATGGACTGGGGGCGAGTGCTTGGACTAATGTGGAGGAAGAACGCGATCGGTTGATTAACGAATTAGAAGCCGGGGCTGTTTTCATCAACGGCATGGTTAAATCCGATCCGCGCCTGCCATTTGGCGGCATCAAGCGGTCTGGCTACGGGCGTGAATTGGGTATCCAAGGCATTCACGAATTCGTCAACATCAAAACCGTTTGGGTCAAGTAGGTAATAGCTAATAGCTAATGGCTAATGGTAAGGAATTCTGAACAATTAGCAATTAGCAATTAGCAATTACCAATTACCAATTACCAATTACCAAAATATGAACACTGCTCAACTGCTAGTACGCTGCCTGGAAAACGAAGGCGTACAATATGTGTTTGGACTTCCAGGCGAAGAAAATCTGCACGTTTTAGAAGCGCTGAGAAATTCTTCAATTCAATTTATTACCACCCGTCACGAACAAGGTGCAGCCTTCATGGCGGATGTTTACGGACGTTTAACCGGACGGGCGGGGGTGTGTCTTTCTACCCTGGGACCCGGTGCAACAAACCTGATGACGGGAGTCGCCGATGCGAACCTAGATGGTGCCCCTTTGGTAGCAATTACCGGGCAAGTCGGAACCGACCGAATGCACATTGAATCTCACCAATACTTAGATTTGGTGGCGATGTTTGCCCCGGTAACTAAATGGAACAAACAAATTGTTCGCCCCAGCATTGCGCCCGAAGTTGTCCGCAAAGCATTTAAACTAGCGCAGACAGAAAAACCAGGGGCGGTTCATATAGATTTGCCAGAAAATATTGCTGCTATGCCGGTGACAGGGGAACCCTTGAGTAAAGGCGACGTGGAAAAAACTTATGCATCTTTCCGCAGTATCGAACACGCAGCCCTTGTAATTTCCCAAGCGAATAATCCCCTAATTTTAGTAGGAAATGGAGCGATCCGCGACGGAGCAAGCGTTGCGCTAACTGAATTTGCCACCAGACTGAATATTCCGGTAGCGAATACATTTATGGGTAAGGGAGTAATTCCTTACACACATCCTCTGGCACTTTGGGCGGTAGGGTTGCAGTTACGAGATTATATCAGTTGCGGCTTTGATCGCGCCGATTTGGTGATTGCTATTGGTTACGATTTAATTGAATATTCGCCCAAAAAGTGGAACCCCAATGGTAATATTCCAATTGTTCACATCGCAGCAAACCACGCGGAAATCGACAGCAGTTATATTCCGATCGTAGAAGTCGTGGGGAATATTTCAGATTCGCTGATGGAAATTTTACAACGAAGCGATCGCACGGGTAAACCCGATCCTTATGCCTTGGAATTGCGGGATGATATACGCTCAGATTACGAACAGTATGCCAACGATAGTAGCTTCCCGATTAAGCCGCAAAAATTGGTATACGATCTGCGGCAAGTCATGGGGCCAGAAGATATCGTTATTTGCGATGTGGGAGCGCATAAAATGTGGATGGCGCGTCACTATCACTGCGAACGACCAAATACTTGTATAATTTCTAACGGGTTCGCGGCGATGGGGATTGCCATACCCGGTGCGATCGCCGCCAAATTAGTCGCCCCGCAAAAGAATGTCGTCGCCGTAACCGGAGATGGCGGTTTTATGATGAATTGCCAAGAACTAGAAACAGCCCTCCGCGTCGGAACGGCTTTTGTGACCATCATTTTCAACGATGGCGGCTACGGCTTGATCGAATGGAAGCAACTCAACCAATTGGGTGTTTCAGATTTTGTCAAGTTTGGCAATCCCGATTTCGTTAAACTTGCCGAAAGTATGGGTCTAAAAGGATACCGAGTTCAATCGACAGCCGACTTGATTCCTACCATAAAAGAAGCACTGAAGCAATCAGTTCCCTCGGTGATTGATTGTCCGGTAGACTATGCAGAAAACCTCCGTTTCACTCAAAAAGCCGGAGAGTTGAATTGTGTAATCTAGGTGATAGATAATAAGTTTGTAGTAGGTGCTTAAGCACCTACTACCAGCCTAATTACCACTTAACCAATGCAAATAGCTACTTGGAACGTTAATTCAATTCGCACCCGCTTAGAGGCTGTGGTAGCTTGGTTGCAGGAACATCCTGTAGATGTTTTGTGCTTGCAAGAAACTAAAGTTATCGATGCAGATTTTCCGCGAAAGCCTTTTGAAGAACTAGGCTATAATCTCTATATTTCCGGGCAAAAAGCATACAATGGCGTTGCGCTCATAAGTCGCGAACCTTTAGAAGATGTTAGCACTGGATTCGCACCA
The DNA here is from genome assembly GCA_003486675.1 of Cyanobacteria bacterium UBA11372. GTDB lineage: Bacteria > Cyanobacteriota > Cyanobacteriia > Cyanobacteriales > Aerosakkonemataceae > Microseira. Next base: position 1,059 of record DNGG01000362.1, on the reverse strand, counting down.
ATATTAGAAACAGATACAGCGGCAAATTTTGACGAGCAAAAGCGGGTAATAACGGGCGTTTTTCAGGGAGTTCGCATTGTCAATCTTTACGTTCCCAACGGTTCATCGGTAGGGAGCGAAAAGTATGTTTATAAACTGAGTTGGTTACAAGTTTTGCGAGACTACCTGCAAGCATTAATTAATACTGAAGCATCAAATTATCCAAATTCGATCTGTGTTTGCGGTGATTTTAATATAGCTCTAGAAGATAAAGATATTCACAACCCCAAAGGAAGAGAAAATCAAGTAATGGCTACCGAACCAGAACGCCAAGCTTTGCGGACGGTGTTAGAATTAGGATTAGCCGATGCCTTTCGTAAATTTACCACCGAAGGCGGACATTTCACTTGGTGGGATTATCGATCTGGCGGTTTTCAAAGAAATAGAGGTTGGCGAATTGACCATCATTATCTCACCCCAGAACTTTACGAAAAAGCAACTAGCTGCACGATTGATATTGCTCCGAGAAAACAGCCCCAACCCAGCGACCACGTACCAGTAATTGTTACAATTTGAAGTAATAAGTTATGACAATAAGTGATATAATCTAGAAGCGAAATAGGACAGGAATATTGCTACAGACCCGATAAAGCCGCAAATATCCTAGCACTTGTTGGAATTTAAGACGATGGGAAAGCTTCGCCTAGAAGCTTAAAGCTTAAACCTGTTAAAACGGGTGAGATGGCGTTGATATTAAACCTGACTTAAGAGAGATTGACTTGGCGGCGAGTGAGATGTTTATAAAATGAGAGATAAGCGATTCGCCCGCAGGGCGATCCGCTTGGCCCAATCGCAAGATTAACTCGCTAAGGAAAGTGCTGTCATGTTTTTAGTCACAGGCGCGACAGGGGGACTCGGACGCCGAATTGTGCGATTATTGCGAGGGAGGGAAATGCCAGTGCGTGCATTTGTCCGCCTCGCGTCGCGCTATGCTGAATTGGAACATCGAGGCGCGGAAATCTATATCGGGGATTTGCAGCAAGAGCGAGATATTCAGAAAGCCTGTAAGGGTGTAAGGTA
>DNGG01000039.1 GCA_003486675.1 Cyanobacteria bacterium UBA11372 | reverse complement strand
TTGTCGGGGCACGGCACGATTAAAATTTCGGATGCGCTGCCATGTTAATATTCCCGTGCCCCTACAACGCACCGACTGCAACCTTTACCAACCCCTTAAACAAGTGCAATCCATCGGTTTTTCCCAACATGGGATCGGATGCTCGTTCTGGGTGGGGCATCATTCCCAGCACATTTCCTTGTTTATTGCAAATACCTGCAATATTATTTAACGAGCCGTTGGGATTTTCGCCTTCATAGCGGAAGAGAACTTGATTGTTGTCTTCCAACTCTGCCAAGGTATCGGCATCGGCGTAGTAACGACCTTCGCCGTGGGCGATGGGAAGGGTAATAATTTCACCTGGTTGATACGCTTGCGTCCAAGGTAAGTTTGTGCGTTCGACTTTGAGGGGGACGCGATCGCATATAAAATGCAAATCTCTATTTCGCGTCAACGCCCCTGGTAATAGTCCCGCTTCCGTCAAAACTTGGAAACCGTTACAGATGCCTAACACCAACTTGCCTTGTTTTGCGTGTTCGACGGTAGCTTTCATCACTGGGGAGAAACGAGCGATCGCGCCGCACCGCAGATAGTCCCCGTAGCTGAAACCGCCTGGAATCACGACTACATCTAAATCCGAAATATCCGTTTCCTCGTGCCAAACCATCCGCGTTGGCTGGTTTAATAAATCGCGGGTGACATAGGCGACATCGCGATCGCAATTAGAACCCGGAAAAACCACAACCCCAAATTTCATGCTTTCACTCCCGCATACAGCGGCGTTAACTCAAATCGATAATTTTCAATCACTGTATTTGCCAGCATTTGGTCGCAGATACTGTCTAGCTGTTGTTTTGCGGTGTTTTCGTCCGCGGCGCTTAGCTTTAGTTCGATATACTTGCCAATCCGCACCTGTTCTACGTTGTCATATCCTAAGTGTTGCAAACCAGACTGCACCGCCGTACCAGCCGGGTCTAAAACCGAAGGGCGCAGAGTAACATAAATTCGAGCCTGATATTCGATCACGATTGTTTCCCAGTCGATAGTACTTTATAGCTCACAGCGTTCTTATTTTAGTGCGCCAAAAGCAATTGTTGCGTGCTTGACTAAGATAGCGTACAAAAGTGGATGAGTTCTGGTTTTCACCAGTATTAAATAAGATTATGGTTATGACAGTACAACGCACTCGCAGTCAGAAACGAATTTTAAACCTGCTCCACCTACTCAACCAAGAGCTTTCGGCACAGGATATATACATGGAACTGCGTAGCCAGAACCAAGGCATGGGACTAGCTACAGTTTACCGTGCCTTAGAAGCTTTAAAAAAAGAAGGTGCCCTTCAAGCGAGGATGTTGCCGAATGGGGAGTCTTTGTATAGTTCGGTACAACAGGACAAACACCACCTAACTTGCTTGCAGTGCGGGTTATCGATTCCGATTGACGAATGCCCGGTACACCAGCTAGAAACCGAGCTAAACCAGTCGCACCAGTTCAAAATTTATTATCACACCCTGGAGTTTTTTGGATTGTGCGAAGGCTGTCAGCACATCCCTGCTGCTGCTGGCGATGCTACAGACTAGAGCGAATCCAAAGAAACCGGGTTTTTCTCAAAAACCCGGTTTCTGGCAAAGTCTTACCCAAAACAATACCTTCGCCAACCCGAAAAATGGACTATTTTGTAGGTTGGGTTGAGGTACGAAACCCAACTTTTGCCTTGGGTTTCGCTGCACTCAACCCAACCTACAAATAAATGGTGAACGTGTTGGAAAAGAAACCGGGTTTTGCTCAAAAACCCGGTTTCTGGCAAAGGTTTAACGAGAATTACTCTTACCTACCTCGCCGACAATCGATCGCATTCCTTCCAAGGTAGCAGGAATGCTGCGCGGGTCGATAAACATTACCTTGCTGCTGTCGCTGCTGCCAATTTTCATCCCCATTTCCAAGTAATTTTGGGCTAGTAAAAACTGGAGGGCTTCGCGGGCGTTAGGATCTGTTTGCAGTGTCTTGGCGACGATTTGCAGCGCCTCAGCGGTAGCTTGGGCTTTGAGGACTTGCTGCTGACGTTCTGCTTGGGCTTTGAGGATAATCGCCTTTTGCTGGGCTTCTGCCTCCAAAATAGCGGCTTTTTGACGCGCTTCGGCGTCCAGTACTTGCGCTTCAGCTTTGCCTCTGGCACTATTAATCGCAGATTCGCGATCGCCTTCGGAAGTCAGAATTGCCGCCCGCTTGCGACGCTCCGCAGACATTTGCAATTCCATCGATTCTTGCACCGCTTTGGAGGGGATAATATCTCGCAGTTCTACCCGCGTTACTTTGACGCCCCAAGGATCGGTTGCTTCATCTAATTCTCTGAGCAGAATTTCGTTAATTTGACTGCGGGCGGTAAAGGTTTCATCTAATTCTAATTTGCCCATTTCGGCGCGAATTTGAGTTAGCACCAAATTCACCATTGCCGCTTGGAGATTTTCTACTTTATAGTAAGCTTTCTCCAAGTCTAAAATTCGCCAGTAAACCACTGCATCAGCGGTAATGGAAACGTTATCGCGGGTGATGCAAGATTGGGGCGGAATATCTAAGACTCTTTCCCGGATCGTTTGTTGGTAAGCAACTCTTTCTAAGACGGGGATAATGTAATTCAGTCCTGGTTTGAGTTTTTTACCGTTGTATTTACCCAGCATTTCCACCAAGGCTTCGTTTCCCTGATTGATAATTTTGACGCCGGAAACAGCCGTGCTACCAAGCATCAGCGCTAATATTAAACCGAAGACATCCATTTTGAACCTCTTTTTGGAATTGGTAATTGGTAATTGGTAATTGGTAATTGGTAATTGGTAATTTTTCTTCTTCATTACCCATTACCCATGACCCATTACCAATTACCTAAGAATGCAGTAGGTGTTCTGGCATGACAATCAGCGTAGTTCCTTGGCGTCCGATGACGTAAACTTTTTGGTTGGGAGCGATCGCGCATTTGTCATCGCCGCATCTCGCCCTCCAGGAGTTACCTTCGTACAGCACTCGCCCGGTTTGACCGGGTAGAATTTCGGTTAAGGTTTGAGCTTCCGTAGCATCTTCAATCGCCGTCACCTTCCGCTTTGGCATCAAGCGATGGGTGAGGTAGACACTAGCAACGGAACACACCATCCACAGCCCAACTTGTAAAGCCAGGAACTTGGGAAACAGCTTTGCTACCACGGCAACGAGGAAAGCACTTATACCCATGGCAAAGGCGGTAAAAGCCGTTGGTACAAATGCTTCTACCAAACAAAGCAACATTCCTGCCACTAACCAAGCGATCGCCGGATTCAATACCATAATGAATATCCCCAGCCTTGGATTGATAGGGTTGGTACGTCTAGCCAGATACAATAAACGGACATCCTACCTATTGGATTACTACAACAGCCAATCGATAAATTTCCCCTGACATGACTGTAATTTTTTCATTCACCCTCGGCTCTAAAATTTCTTTTATTAATTTTTTAAACTTATGACCAGTTCCGACACGCCAATTTATCGCTATCTTTGGGCAGCCGATCCAGCCGTAGAGCAAATTACACCCGGACGGCTAATTCAAGACAGATACGAGGTTGTCAGCCCGCAAATTTGGCGGGATACTCAACCGGAACAGCAGCCTTACATTCCTGAAGAGTTACCCGACGAGATTATCCCCTACCTGCGTCTTTTTCCCCAACGGCTGCACGTTCCAGAGGTACATGGTTGGGCACTTTTGGGGGATGAACCAGAAACTGCTTTGGTGCCATTGTTGGAAAACGTGCCCATCGATGCTGATGGCGACCTTTATCCTTCTATTGTAGAGGCGTGGACTGGGGCATCGGCGACGCGGCAGGTTTATTGGCTGTGGCAAATTCTCCAATTGTGGACGCCTTTATCAGAACAAGGTGTAGCGTCGAGTCTGCTGTTTGCTGATAATATCCGGGTGCAAGGTTGGCGGGTATGGCTGCGGCAACTTTACGGCGATGGCGGGGCAGAGGAAATCACCAGCGAACACCCAACTTTTCTCACCCCGACTCTCAAAGATCTGGGCAGTTGTTGGATGCAGTTGAGCGAAGCAGCCGCAGCACCTGTGGCGGCGCAATTAAAAGCAATTGCGATGCAGATGATTAACGAAGAGGTGGAGTGGGAAGCGATCGCCACTCAACTCAATCAACTGTTGCTGTCGCAATCGGCACAACTTCCCCTCCGCATCCAGGTAGCGGGCGCCACCGATACGGGACCTCTAAGGGCTACCAATGAAGATGCTTGCTATCCTACCCCATCGGATCTGCAAGATAGTACCTCCCAACCTAATGACTTGCTGATTCCCCACTTAACTTTAGTTTGCGATGGCATTGGCGGACATGACGGCGGCGAGGTAGCTAGTTCTCTGGCACTCCAAACGATCAAACTGCAACTGCGAGCGCTGTTGCTGGAGATTGCCGAACAACGTGAAATTGTCCCACCTACATTAATCGCCGATCAACTAGCTGCGATCGTGCGGATAGCGAATAATTTAATTTCCAACCAAAACGACGCCCAAGGGCGAGAGTCTAGAGCCAGAATGGGTACAACCTTGGTGATGGGACTCCAGTTACCGCAAAAAATTCGCTTCGCTAATGGGGAAGAACTGGGAAATGCCCACGAATTGTACATCGTCAGCGTAGGAGATAGCCGCGCCTATTGGATGACCGCCGATTATTGTCAGCAGCTAACCATTGATGATGATGTAGCGACGCGGGAAGTCCGTCTGGGGCGCAGTATCTACCGAGAAGCTCTGACTCGCGCTGATGGCGGGGCGTTAACTCAAGCCCTGGGGACGCGGGATGCTCAACAACTGCATCCTACTATTAGGCGATTTATTGTAGAAGAAGATGGTCTGCTGCTGCTGTGTTCTGATGGATTGAGCGATCGCTCTCTGGTAGAGCAATCTTGGAAAGATTACGCCAAGCCGATACTTAAAGGCAAGCTATCTTTAGATGCAGCAGTTCAATCTTGGATTAACCTGGCTAACGAACAGAATGGTCACGATAACACTTCGGTGGTACTCTCCTGCTACTTCGTCTCCGAGGAACCTCCAGCCCTATTCGATCCCAAACAGGTAGAAACAACCGTTCAATCTCCCAACACCCGCTTGCAGTCAGAACTCACGGCGGCATCCAGAGCGCTGTTGTACGATGAATCCCTAGCAATTCAAAAGCAAGAACCCACCCCATCTCCAGGGCGACGCAACTTGCTAACCCTACTAGGCGTATTGGCTTTTCTTGTCATCGTCGGTGTAGGTGGCTATGCGCTTTGGCTGACATCCAAGCCTCAAAATTCCCCACCACAAAGCGTACCCGAAGCTTCTCAGTGAAAGCAGGGGTGCAGAGGTGCAGGTGTGCAGGTGTGCAGGTGTGCAGGTGGGATTGTCAGAAAGATTTACTCACCCGCTCACCTGCTCAAGAATGAATTTTGGGGTCGCTTCTGTGCAAAGATAAAAAGGCTGTAAGAAGCTTCGATCGAAGCTTCCGCAGAGAGTAACTATAGTTGCTCGATTCTTATTCTTCCCTGGCTTAAAAGCCCAGGATTTCCATATTTACTGAGATACTTATGAAGGTAGGCGATCGCGTCCGCGTTGTACAGTCTGTGATTGTGTACACTCATCCCGAACACCGCAATAAACCCTTTGATGTCAAGGGGATGGAAGGAGAAGTGATCGAGATTATGAAGGAGTGGCAAGGTAGACCTGTAAGCGCCAACCTTCCTTTCATAGTCAAGTTTGAGAAGAAATTCAAAGCCCACTTTCGCGACGGAGAACTTGAATTGTTAAACTAGCGGCGATTTCGGACAAACAAACCAAATATGTTGAGTTCTCGCCGCATCTTTTGCAATTCTTGTTGATGCAGCGCTGCTGTCGCATAATACCACTCGCAGTAGCGCTGCAACTCTTGGCGATGCTGCACTTCTCGGTAAAATTCGCTGCTCACCTGCTGGGTAGCAAAAATTTCATCACCTGGCGGTGGCGGCGTTGGGATAATATGTCTTAATTCGTTGGACATTAGATGTTTTTTGTCAAGATCTAAGCTGGCCTTTTTCTAGGCTAGCGTGCTTTTTCCAAAATCTAAAATTTAAAATAGACTTCTGGCAAAAATAGCCCACACTTTGGTGGAAAACCGAGTTTTGCCATAAGTCTAATCTCTAATTTCTCACAGCCATCCCTTCAGGCGATAAACTGCTATTCCAAGGTACTCTTTGATGACGCTGGTTGTATTGCCTAAATTCTCGATATCGGGCAAGAGATTGAAGACAATTGCTTGCCAGCTATCTGGTGGCTTAAAATCCTTTTCAGTGAGCAAAAAGTCTGTAGGTGCTGCGATCGCATCAATTCCTTGTCGCTTAAAAATTAGCAGCGATCGCGGCATGTGCATCGCCGATGTGATCAATAATACCCGGCGTTGAATCTTTTTATCGTCGAGGATTTTGCGCACGTTGACGGCATTTTGGTAGGTATTGAGCGAAGTAGGATCTTCTAAAATCGCCGATGGGGGCACGCCCATTGCTAAAGCAATTGCCGCCATATCTTTAGACTCGGAGTCGTTATTGTCCTTCCAATCAATTCGCCCACCGCTGAGAACGAGCCAAGGCGCTTTGCCTTGCCGGTATAACTGGGCACCGTGGAGGATGCGATCGCCTCTATCGGCTAAATCTACCCAAGGACGGGGCGGCACTTTGGGCTTAATCGCACCGCCCAAAACGACGATAGCCGGAACTTGGGGCAATTCCCCGCTGGGGATGTGCTGCCATTCTAGACTTCGCACTAAAGAGCGAGACACAGCGCCATTACTGGCTATAAGTAACACAAACAGTGCCGTGGCGATCGCGCCTATTGCTACCCTGGGGCGTTTCCAAAAGGTTACCAACGCCACCACCATTAATAGACACGCTAGCCCCAAAGGGTAAAAGAATATAGGCAGCAGCTTGGACAAAAATAAAAACATATCATTGCTAATGGCTAATCGCTAATGGCTAGCTTGCCAGTCTGACCGTGCCAAGTATAGCCTCGGTTTCAGCTACCCGCTTGCTGTTGTTCTTTTCTCTTCCTTTCGGCAGCTTCTTTTTCCAGTCTCCTCAACAGCCTATTTGAACGGGCATTCTTCCAAAAAAATGCACTGGGACGGCGGTCGTAACGTTCCTTTTGCCATAGTTTGAACAGTTCCCTGGGACTCAAAGGCTTACCGTCTTTTTGAGCAGGTTGGGCAGGTTCTAGGGCTTCCTTGGCAGATTTGGATTCATCTTGACTCGTCCAACCAGAAATAATCCAGCTGTTGGCGACTCCGCCCAATATGCCATAACACAGCGACAACTCCCATCGCAAACCCAGCACCCAAAAAGCCAGGAACAAAAATAAACCCGAAAGTACTCCAGCTATAACACCGGCTGATTTGGCTAGCATTTTTCTTCTTTGGTACTACCTATTGCAGAATATTAGCCCTAAATCTAAAAATTGTATCATTCCATGCTCAGGATCTGTGCCACTAGGGTTTCTGGCTCTTGGGTGGTGTCTAGGGTAGTGACATAAGCAAGTTCTGCTTCTGTGAAAGGTTCGGCGGCGGCTATTTGGGAGACGAGTAGATCGGCGGTGGCGTCGGTGATGTCGCCGGTGCGGGAATTGAGGCGATCGCGCAATACTGACTCTGGGGCGGTACAGTAGAGGATTTGTAAGGGTAGCTGGTGGGATTGGGATTGAGCAATGGCATTTTGTCTCAACGCCTCTCGGTCATACTTAGCATCTAATATTACCGTGTAGCCCGTCGCTGCTAGTTTAATTCCCAATTCCAACAAGCGTCCGTAAGTTTTCTCGGTCATTTCTGGCGCGTATAAATCTTCTGTTCCCCGTTCGTACAAAGATACGCCGCCCAAATGCTTCCGCACTGCATCGGAACGAATGTGAATTGCACCGATGCGCCGCGCTAACTTTTTCGCGATCGTACTTTTTCCAGAACCGGATAAACCCGACATTAAAATTAACTTTCCTTGGCGCGGTTTTGTGTATTG
>DNGG01000572.1:10410-19905 GCA_003486675.1 Cyanobacteria bacterium UBA11372 | reverse complement strand
GTTACTTTAGTAGGCGTTGTAGCTGCTGATGGACTGTTGCATTTATCAGATTACCGCGCCTCAGAGCGAGCATTTCAAACTTTAACTCAAGTCGCAGGTAGAGCAGGGCGGGGCGACGATCCTGGGCGAGCAATTCTGCAAACTTATACACCAGATCATCCCGTCATTCAAGCGGCGCAGCATCACGCCTATGAATATTTTACCCGCTCAGAATTGCAGCAGCGAGCCGCATTAAATTACCCCCCTTATGGGCGGCTAATTTTATTGCGCTTGAGCAGTTTAGATGAAGTTGAAGTTGAAAATACTGCCTTGATGCTAGCAGCTCACTTGCGTCCAGTAGAAGAGAATCCAGCAAGTTACGAAATTTTAGGGCCAGCACCTGCTAGTATTATGCGAGTCGCCAATCGATATCGCTGGCAAATTTTAATCAAGTTTCCGCCAAATATTCCCGTGGAATTACCAGATTTGACCGAGTTGCGAAACTTGTGTCCCGATTCGGTTACCTTGACGATTGATGTTGACCCACTCAATTTTATGTAGTGGAATCAGAGGCTCTGCCTCTCCCATCTAGTGCCCAGGCTCAGCCTGGGCACTAGATCCGCAGCCTCTCCCATCTAGTGCCCAGGCTCAGCCTGGGCACTAGATCCGGAGGCTCTGCCTCCAAGTTACAATTAAATACTACATGGCAAATCAACTTTTAAACCAGATAAAAAGATTTGCACAATCCATTCATCGCCAGTCCATTTACCGCCTAAAAACCTGTTCAAAGATTGACAAATTTCCGCTTTTACTGTTTCTTCAGACACAATTTCAGGTTGTGCTTCTTCTACAACCGGAAGTGGTTCGTTACTTGACTCAAATTCATTAATGCTGGATACAACCTCAAATCTGCCATCAGCGTAACAAACAGCGCCTTTGTACTCGTTCAAAATAGCTAAATAGACAATTTGCAACCTGTGCTGCATTCCTCGTTCAAACCGCTGGAAAAGCGATGGTTCAAAAGTTTTATCCCAGTTTTTGATAAACTCTGAATTGTTTCGTAACTCCGTCTCTTTAAGTCCGCTTAAGTCATCAATTTGGTAGTTAATTCCCATGCGGATAACATCCGCTACGGTGGTTCCCAGACTTTTCGCTTTTTGCTTTAACAAATCGTCTTCTTGTTCCGTCAACCTGATTCGATATTGCTTGATTCTTTTCATACGGCTATCCAATGGATATCCAATCTCCGTTTCCCAGTATAGCTGGAAAAGGTTGTTGACGGCGCGAAGCCGCCTCCGATTTATTAGTGACGCTCCTACACCTACCCGTTAGGGAGGTGTAGGAGCGTCACTAATTTTACAGGTAAGCTAATCTCATCAGGGTAAGCAGACTGTGGGCAACAGGAGTTACATACGACGAAGCTAGAAACCGGGTTTCACAGCTGCGATTTCTACCTCCAAAGCCACGAATTTTCCTAGAAACCCGGTTTCTGCTGCGATCGTCGGGATGAAGTTTTTTCCCAAAAAATATTGCCGGAGTCACCAAGGTAAACTGACTCCGGCATTGCCTTTAAGTTATTACGGTTGTGCCGCGTTCGATACGCTGTAAAATGCGATCGATTTGCTCGGCTTGGTCGCTCTTACCTTGAGCTTTGAATAAATCTCTAGCTTTTTTCAATATTTCTACTGCTTGCCGTCGTTGACCTTGGCGAGTCAAAGTAACGCCTAAATTAGCATAAGCTTCGGCAAATTCGGGATTAACGCGGATTGCTTCGCGCCACTGAGCGATCGCTTGTTCTCGCTCCCCAAGTCTTGCCAAGACGTTCCCCAAATTATAGTGAGCTTTAGCGTAATTGGGATTAATCCGAATTGCTTGAGTATATTCTTGCGTTGCTTCTGCGAGCTTGCCTTGTTGAGCAAAAGCATTGCCCAAGTTATGATGAGCTTCTGCCAGATTGGGATTATAGCGAATGGCTGCGCGATAGGCGGCGATCGCTTCTGGTTGCTTGCCAATTGCCGCCAAAGCTGCTCCCATATTCAGATATGCTTCTGCCATATTGGGGTTGAGACGAATCGCCTCTTGGTATTGAGCGATCGCTGCTTCCAACTGTCCTTGCTGCTGGAACGTCACCCCTTGGCGATAATAATCCAAAGCTTGCTCTTGGTTTTCTGGGCGCGAGCCATTGCTAGGAACAGGCGCTTGATTTTTGGGAATATTCTCCAAATTTGGCAATGCCAGTGCTTGCGGCGACGTTGTCAAACTCAAACCGCTGACAGCGACAGCGAGTAGATTAATCCACAAACAAGATTTTTTACCCATCGGCTTTATTAGCAGATTTTCATGTTGCTCATGTTGTTATATTACACCAGTTTTTTTAGCTAGGCTCAAGTGGGTAATCTGGCATCTAGCTTAGGGCATAGAGACTAGGAGAGAGAAATTATTACCTGTAACCTAAAAAACGATTGGGCGTCGCTAATTTTGCATAAATTTTACCAGAGAGCCTGAGCAGCAGAAAATCGACTGGGGGAACTTTTAACAATGGTGAGCGATCGCACGCCAAGAAACCCGGTTTCTCCAAGCTTCGCGCGTAAGTCGCGCAGAAGTTTGCATAATTTTTCCCAGCTTGCCTGAGAACTAAATATAAGAGCGACTGGCAATCGGACATCAGTCAGCGGTCATGACCAACGATCCATGACCAGAAAAGTTCTTATGGGGGTGTAATAACTCGATTTGTTACGACACCTATTAACTCAAGTTGCCAGTTACATCCCTTGGGGAATGGTAATGGGTAATGGGTAATTGCCACTATGAAAGACTGCCAATGAATCCAATTACCAATTACCAATCACCAATTACCCATTACCAACTTATAACTAGCAATTTGAGTTATTAACTTCCTTTGTGCAATTTTAAGGAATCAATACGATGGCTGGCGAAATTTCTGGGATTAAATGGAACGACCTCAATAATAACGGCGTAAAAGATGCCAACGAATCTGGTTTAGCAGATTGGACAATCTACCTGGATCAAAACAAAAACGGTCAGTTGGATGCCGGGGAAAAATCTACGACAACCGATGCCAACGGCAACTATAAATTCACCGGACTGACAGCAGGCGCTTATACAGTAGCGGAAGTGCAAAAGCCCGGTTGGACGCAGACATTCCCAACTGCAGGACAGAGTACGCTGATTCCAATTAAAGACCGACGCGACTTAATTTTCGACCCGTCGCGGAAGTTGCTTTATATGACAACTAGCGATGGAGATGTGGAACGTTTTGATATTAATTCCAAATCTCTATTAACTCCCTTTGATGTCGGCAACTCGTTAAACGGTGGTGATATTACATCAGATGGCAGTGCTTTGTACGTTGCGGAAAATCAACGAGGTGCGACGCAAGGATTTGTTCGCAAGGTCAACCTCAGCAATGGCGCTGTCACCAATATCACCTACAATCTCGAATCTTGGGATGATAAACCCTGGGATATTAGCATTAGCTCGAATGGTAAAGGATTACTGAGCTTAACGGGACAGTGGACACCTTTGTACGATCTGAACCTCAGTAACGATACGCTAACCAAACGCAACGATCTGCCTTTTGGATTTTATTATGCTGGGGCAAACATCAATCGCAGTCAAGACCGCAATTTATTATTTTTGACCGATGGCGGCATCTCCAGCGGTCCGATTTTTACCTACGCTCCGGCGACTAATACATTTCCTAAACAGGTGAAAACGGACACCTTTCTTAGCAATAGTTTATCGGCGGTCAATCGCAACGGTTCGCTAATTGCAATGGAGGTCGGTACTGGCATCTCAATTATGGATGCAAACCTGAACTCGTTGGAAAATCTTTCTAATGTTGATGGCGGGATGGTATTTGACCCATTAAAAGATGTTCTCTACGCTGCTGACTCGGCAAAAGATCAGATCGTTGCTTTTGATACGAATACCTGGAAAGAACTGTATCGCCTCAACATTGGAGAAGATATTAAAAATGATTGGGACAATTCCTCCAAACCTTTGGGCAACGGGGTGATGACAACGAGCGATGACGGGCAATATTTGTTTATGTCTACCCCTAATGGGGTGCGGATGTTGAATTTAAACGCATCTGGATCTGATGGCACTCATACGGTTAACGTCAGCGAGGGTCAGGCGGTTACGGGTATCAATTTTGGTAACAAGCAGGTCACACCGGAAACGGCAACTATCAGCGGTATCAAGTGGAACGACACCGACAGCGACGGCGTGCGAGATGTTGGCGAGGCAGGTTTATCTGGTTGGACAATTTATCTGGATCAAAACCAAAACGGTAAGTTAGATACCGATGAGAAATCTACCACAACCGATGCGAATGGGAAGTACACCTTTAGCGAACTAACACCCGGTAGCTATACAGTTGCAGAAGTGCAAAAGACTGGATGGCAGCAAACTTTCCCCGGTAATGGGACTGGGGTGCAAAGCGTTCTGATTCCGATCAAAGACCGTCGCGACCTTGTTTTTGACCCCACGCGCAACCTACTTTACATTACAACCAGCGATGGCGATCTAGAACGATATAACGTCGCTACACAAACATTGCTGACGCCCTATGATGTTGGCAATTCCCTTAACGGCGGAGATATTACGCCAGATGGCAGTGCTTTGTACGTCGCGGAAGGTCAACGGGGTGCAACGCAAGGCTTTATTCGCAAAGTCAATCTTAGCACTGGTAGCGTCACCAATATTACCTACAATCTCGACTTCGGTGAAGGGGGTGCTTGGGATCTTAATATTGCCTCGAATGGTAAAGGGTTTCTTAGCACGGGATACGAAGGTTCGGGTTGGACGCCATTCCGCGAACTTAACTTGAGCAATGATACTCTATCAATCCGCCAAGATGCGGGAGGTTCGGGATTTGGTGGAGAAGTCAGTGCGCCTGCGTATATCTTTCGAGGTAGCGATCGCAATTTGTTCTTCATGACCGAGGGCAATATCTCCAGCGGTCCAATTTTTACCTATAACGCACTCACCAATACCTTCCCCAAAAAGGCCAAAACAGACACCTTTCTCGGCAGTGTTCTAGCTGCAATTAACCGCGACAGTTCTCTGATTGCAACGGAAGTCGGCACTGGTATCTCTATCATGGATGCCAACTTCAACGGGATTGAGAATCTGACCGATGTCGATGGCGGTATGGCATTCGACCCCGTCAAGGATGTTCTCTACGCTGCTAACACCAAGAGCGATCAGATAATTGCTTTTGATACCAACACCTGGAAAGAACTCTATCGCTTCAACATTGGCGAAGATATTGGTAACAGTTGGGACAATTCCTCTCAACCCCTTGGCAATGGGGTAATGACAGTCAGCGATGACGGGAAATACCTGTTTATGTCCACTCCTAATGGCGTGCGGATGTTTAACCTCACCGGATCTGGACCGACTAACATTCATCAGGTTAACGTCAGCGCCGGACAGGTTGTCACCGACATCAATTTTGGCAACCACCAGACTGCCGCGACTGCAAAGCTTTCCATCGATAACGTTACCGTAACCGAAGGTAATAGCGGCATTACCAACGCCACCTTCACGGTTAGCCTTGACAAGGCGAGTACTGAAACGATAACCGTAAACTATGGTACGGCTAACGATACTGCGATCGCCGGACAAGACTACACAGCCAAAGAAGGTTTGCTCACCTTTGCTCCCGGTCAAACTACGCAACAAATTCAAGTTTCGGTAATCGGCGACACTTTAGTCGAACTGAACGAAACCTTCAAAGTTAACCTGACCAAGGCGACAAATGCAGAAATCATCACCAGCGTAGGATTGGGTACTATCCTCAATGATGATTCCTTCGTCCTGCCACAACTGTCAATCGGTAACGCCAAGGTGACCGAAGGCGATAGCGGTACTAAAGATGCAACCTTCACCGTCAGCCTATCCGCAGCTAGTATGCAACCAGTAACGGTAATTTATGCTACTGCTGACGAGAGTGCGATCGCAGGGCAAGACTACAAACAAACCAGCGGTATACTTACCTTTGCCCCTGGTCAAACTACGCAAACGATCGCCGTACCAGTAATCGGCGACACGATCGTCGAACCGGACGAAACCTTCAAAGTCAATTTGAGCAATGCGATCAACGCGAAGATTGCCATTACCCCAGGAGTAGGTACCATCCTTAACGACGACTCCTTCGTCCTACCACAACTGTCAATCGGCAACGCCAAGGTGACCGAAGGCGATAGCGGTACTAAAGATGCAACCTTCACCGTCAGCCTATCCGCAGCTAGTACTCAAACAGTGACGGTAAATTATATTACCGCTGACGAGAGTGCGATCGCAGGGCAAGACTACAAACAAACCAGCGGTATACTTACCTTTGCCCCTGGCCAAACTACGCAAACGATCGCCGTACCAGTAATCGGCGATACAATCGTCGAACCGGACGAAACCTTCAAAGTCAACCTGAGCAATGGGACTAACGCGACGATTGCCGTTGCTTCAGGAGTAGGTACTATCCTCAATGACGACAGTATCGGCGGCAACTCGGGTAATGATTCGCTGATGGGCACATCCGGTCACGATACCCTAGATGGTGGCGCTGGTCATGACACGATCAAGGGATTGGCAGGTCATGACTGGCTCAAAGGCGGGTTAGATCATGACTTGATCGATGGTGGGGACGGTCACGATACCGTAGATGGCGGTAGCGGTTACGACACCATTTACGGTGGTAAAGGCAATGACAGCCTGATCGGCGGCGAAGGCGATGACGAAGTTTATGGGGGGCAAAACAACGATTTGCTCAATGGTGGCGACGGTGACGACATACTTTATGGTGGTCAAAATAAAGACACCGTAATCGGTGGTGCTGGAGATGACGAACTTTATGGCGATAAAGACAATGATGTTCTCATCGGCGTTGATTCCTTAGATGCTGCCCCCGGAGTGGGCGAGTTAGATACCCTGACGGGTGGACAAGGAATCGATCGGTTTGTGTTGGGGGATGCGATCGCAAAAGCCTACTACAATGATGGCAAGGCCAATAGTCGTGGCACAGCTGATTTTGCCCTGATAACCGATTTTAATATCGCCGAAGATTTTATCCAGCTAGCAGGAAAAGAAGCGGATTATGTTCTGTCCGCAATTGGTGGCAATACCAATATTTACCTGGATAATGATGGCACCCTTGGCTTCAGTTCCAAGGATGAACTGATTGGTAGCGTAGCAGGCGTAACGAGTTTAAATCTCGCTGATAGTTACTTCCTCTACGTCTAGACTCAAGATAAAAGATAGGTAGATCCGCGCCAAGCAACCGGGTTTCTTTGAAAAATCGTTGAGCCAGGATAGAGATCTAAGAAGAAACCCGGTTTCTGGCGTCTATAAACCCGCCCCCAAATGTGGCACATTCATGGGAAAACGGTATAATTTCGCCGATGCAACCGGAAACGATATGATATCATTTTCCCTTCTTGATGCTACAGATCCGATCCCCCCTAACCCCCCGATGCATTGGGGGGAACAGAAGAAGTTAAAGTCCCCCTTTTTAAGGGGGATTTAGGGGGATCTGTGAAGGGAAAACGGTATGACAAAGATTTCGCAAAAATAGTCTGACTTTTTGTTAAGGGCGAATAGATAATTGTTCAGGCTAATAGTAAAATGCTTCTGGCGCCAGCTCGCCTTAAAAATTAGCAATTAGCAATTAGCCATTAGCAATTACCAATTACCACCCCCAGAACAATGGCAATCGATGAACAGCTAAGACAACTCATTGCAGAGGTTTGCAAATACCCCCCTCAGAGTTTGGCAAGAAAGAAAGCTCTGAATCGACTGCTCATTCAAATCCAATCTCTTCCCGGATTATACAAATCCAAGCACCCAGATTATTTACACGCCCTCAATCGAAGCTGGGAGTGGGTGAGCAAAAACATTCAAAACTTCAAACCCCGCCCACCCTCAATTGAAGTCAGCCTGGTAAGGTGGATTAACGGTTACCTATACTGGCGAATTAAAGATTTGTACGCACCCGATGACAAACCATCCCGCAGTTTTGACGAACCCCTTTGGGATGATGAAGACGGTGAGACTTATTTGGATAGATTGTCAGCAAGTGGTTTTTGCACTTTTTCCCTCAGCGGCATTGACGCCTACATCGAACAAATTCAAAACCAAGAAACACAGCGCATTGGTTTAGAACTAGAACAATACATTGAATCAGATCCAGATGGTAAACTGAAAAATTGTCATCTCAAAGCCAAACCTGAATGCAACTGCATGTTACTCATCCAAAGGCTACGGTTGAAAAACCCTCCAGATAAATTGGCAGATATTGCCAGAGAGTGGAATGTTAACTACCAAACCCTCGTCGCCCACTGGAAAAGAAATTGCTTACCGATGCTGCAAGAAATTGCACTAAATTTAGGATATGAACCCGACATAGAGCCATGAACAACACACAAGCGCATCTGTTAAAAGTACCCCTGGGTTACGAAGCTCATCGCCTCGCCCAGAAATTTGCCGCCCAACAAGCCACCCGGCAAAAAGGGAAGCAAGTTTACCTCAATACCCTAGCCGTATATGCCGTCCACAGTTATTTAAAATGGCTGCAAATTGAAACAAGTTTAGATCAAAGTGACAGTTGGCATCGGGTAAAACGGGCGATATTTGATGTCGCAGATTTGGTTTTACCAGGGATTGGTCATTTAGAGTGTCGCCCGGTTTTGCCACAAGAGACGGCTGTGGACTTACCCTTGGAAGTGACAGAAAATCGTATTGGTTATGTGGGCGTGCAGTTCGAGGAAAATCTATCAGAAGTAGAGCTTTTAGGATTTGCACCTGCTGTCGATTATAACAATCCACCAGAGCAACTGCAAGTTTCAGAATTTCAACCGCTGGATGTCTTGTTAGACCATATCGATCGCCTCAAAACCACCGCAGATACAGAAATAAGAGCAAATTTGAGTCAATGGTTTGAAAATATCTTTGAGGCAGGTTGGCAAGCTGTAGAAACAATTTTAAGGCAGCCACAAACAGAACTCGCTTTTAGATTTAGAAACCCGGAAGCTAGCGTTAGGCGATGCAAGTTAATTGAATTAGGAATGACCGATCAATCAGTCGGTTTAATTGTCGCACTTACCCCAGAATCCGAGCAAGAAATGGATATTATGGTAGAGGTGCATCCCCTCAAGAATCAAACTTATTTACCTGCCAATCTCGAGTTGATGTTGCTCGATGAAGTGGGGGAAATGGTGATGGATGTTCAAGCGAGAAGCGAAAATAAGCATATTCAATTGCAGTTTAGTGGCGAAATAGGAGATTGTTTTAGCGTCAAGTTGGCTGTGGGTGATGTTAGCATCATGGAAGAGTTTATTATTTAGGTAATGGCTAATGGCTAATGGGTAATGGCTAATGGCTCATGGCTCATGGTTAATGGCTCATGGTTAATGGCTAATGGCTAATGGCTAATGGCTAATGGTTAATGGGTAATGGGAAAAAACACCGCTTCCCCAATTAGCAATTAGCAAT
>DNGG01000572.1:0-10055 GCA_003486675.1 Cyanobacteria bacterium UBA11372 | reverse complement strand
ATTACACTTCACCAATTACCAATGGGCAAATTAGCTGTTCTCAAACTCGACGGTGATTTTGAGCAGGGTTTTCGAGTCACCCTGGAAATTGCAGCGGAAGGCGATCGCGCGTTTACAGAAATCGGCGGTAAGTTACCTGCCGCACCCGAATTGGTGACTCAATATAGCCACTGGCAGTCAGCTTATCGCGGTCTGGGGAAGTCCACAAGGGCTATTAAAGCTAAAAAGGTCAAATTTGATGGTTCGATCAAAAACCAGCGTCAAGAATGCCAAGACTTAGGACTGAAATTGAAATCCCATCTCAATTCCTGGCTGAAATCTGAGTCTTTTCTCTCGATTCGCGAGCAATGGTTGGAAAAAATCAGCACCTCGGAAGAAGTGCGAGTGCTAATTCGCACCGAAAACCCCCAGCTAAGACAACTGCCCTGGCATTTGTGGGATTTATTGGAACGTTACCCATCCGCTGAAATTGCCCTCGGTGCGATCGCTTACGAACGACCAAATCAAGTAAAAAAACACACCTATAAAAACACAATCAAAATTCTGGCTATTTTGGGAAATCAAGACTGTATTGATGTCCAAAAAGATAGACAGTTACTAGAAAAATTACCCCAGGCAGAAACAACCTTTCTGGTACAACCGCAACGCCAAGATCTAACCGACCAACTTTGGGAACAATCCTGGGATATTTTATTTTTTGCTGGGCATAGTAAAACTGAAGGAGAAACAGGCAGAATTTATATCAATCAAACCGATAGTTTAACGATTGAAGAAGTAGAGTTGGCGATTAAAAAAGCGGTTGAAAGCGGGTTAAAAATCGCAATTTTTAACTCGTGCGATGGGTTGGGATTAGCACGCAAGTTAGAGCAGCTAAATATACCGCAAATTATTGTGATGCGGGAACCAGTACCGGATAAAGTAGCACAGGAATTTTTAAAGTATTTTATCAAAAGTTTTGCTTCTGGAATGTCTTTTTATCTGGCAGTGCAGTCAGCGAGGAAAAAATTGGAAGGATTGGAAGGCGATTTTCCCTGTGCTAGTTGGTTGCCTGCAATTTGCCAAAATCCGGCAACAGTGCCGCCAACTTGGCAACAATTGCGCGGTAGAATTCCCATCCAATTCCAAACACCATTGCTTGCCAGTTTAGTAATAACTATTTTGGTCATGGCAGTGCGACAGATGGGAATACTTCAGGGGTTAGAATTTCAAGCGTTTGATCTGTTAATGCGCCTGCGTCCAAATGAAGGGATAGATGAGCGCTTGTTGGTAGTTGAAGCAACGGAAGAGGATATTAACCGCTATGGATTTCCGCTACCCGATGGGATTTTAGCTGATGCGATCGCCAAATTAGAATTATATCAACCGCGCGTTATAGGTTTAGATATTTTTCGCGCTCAACCTGTACAATTTGGTCATGCAGCATTAGTTAGCCAGTTTCAGCACAATAACAAACTAATCGCTATTTGCAGCGCCAGCGAAACCAACAATCCCAACAAACCAGGGATTAAACCTCCACCTAAACTGCCAGAAAACCGTTTGGGATTTAGCGATGTGGTGGTAGATCCAGATGGTATTCTCCGCCGCCACCTCGTATTTATGACGCCACAGCACACCGATCCTTGTGCGACAAACTACTCTTTCAGCATTCGAGTAGCACTGGATTACCTAGCAGCAGATGGGATTTATCCACAATTGATTGGTAATAATATGGTAAAGGTGGGTAAGACTGTTTTAAAACCTCTAAAACTTGATACAGGTGGCTACCAAAATCTGGACAATCGGGGGTTTCAAATATTACTTAATTATCGAGCATCTGCTGATATTGCTAGGCGAGTTAGAATATCAGAAGTATTATCGGGTAAGATTAAACCAGATTGGGTGAAAAATCGGGTGGTTATGATCGGCGTAACTGCTCCCATTTCTAGCGATGATTTTTCCACTCCATACAGTACAATGAAGTGGCCTTATGAGAAAATGCCAGGGTTAATTATACAGGCGCAAATGGTGAGTCAAATTATCAGTGCAGTGCTAGATAATCGACCTATTTTGTGGGTTTGGAATGCCTGGGAGGAGGCGGTTTGGGTGTGGAGTTGGGCAATCGTTGGGGGTGCGATCGCCTGCTGCTATAAGAGAATCCTATATTGGGGACTGGCTACGGGAGCGACTGTAAGCATTTTATCCGGATTGTGCTTTGGCTTTTTAATTCACGGCGGATGGGTGCCGCTAGTGCCAAGTGCTTTGGCATTGGTAGCAACTGGTGGATGTGCGACTCTTGCCCGTGCCTTAGAAATTCGCTTACAATTCTTTGCAAAATTGCCTGTAAAGTTTCGGGAAAAATAAAAATAATCGCTGAAGTAATTGTTGAAGTTGAACTCAATAAGTAGGTGCAGGAAAATAGTTATGTAAGCATAGGGCGGGCAGAATGCCCACCCCACAATAATTTCAGATCTCTTGTGGGGTGGGCGTCTCGCCCGCGGGCAGAATGCCCACCCCACAATAATTTCAGATCTCTTGTGGGGTGGGCGTCTCGCCCGCCCCGTGTTCAGTTTATTTATACTCACCTACTTACTTCACCTGAAAAGAGGTGTATTTATGACCTCGATCAAATTTATAAGCGGGGGAATGATTATTGTTTTTGCAGTATTTGGCTGTAGCTTTTTTACACCTGCTACCTTTGCTAATTCGGCTGCTTCCCGGTTGCTTTTAGCAGCAAAATTCGAGCCGCCAAACGATGGCGCACCGGGGGGTAGATCGGACTCGGGCAGCCGCCCTGGCTGCCCTCAATCAACACAACCTTTCACAGCTTTAGTACCTGCTACTAACCTGGGAAAAACGATCGCGGAACATCCCACTTTTTGGCTTTATATTCCCTATCAATCGGGTGCTGTTGAGTTAGTACTCAAGGATGAAAATACAAAAAATACAGTTTATAAAACTAGATTCCAAGTCACTAAAGGGCAGGGAATTGTAAGCTTACGCCTGCCGGAAACTGCGCCACCGTTAGAGAGTGGAAAAAAGTACCGTTGGCAATTTTATTTCTTTTGCAATCCGGCAAGCGAGTCTGACTATCTTGTCGTCGATGGAGTGGTGATGCGGGAGTCAGTTAATTCCACATTGAAGAGTCAGTTAGAGAGAGCAACTCCACAACAGCGGATTGACCTTTATGCGGCTAATGGTTATTGGTACGATACTCTAACCGAACTAGCTCAACAGAGGCTTGCTAACCCGCAAGATGTTAAGTTGGTTACTCAATGGGCGGATCTGTTACGGCATCCGTTTGTTCGTTTAGAAAACCTTGTTGATGAGCCTGTTGTTCCTTGCTGTACGGCACGAGATTAAAAAAAGCTGGGAAATTTTTATTAGATAAAACTTCTGAGGTCTAATAGTAAATTTATCGCTTGTGGGTAATAGCTATGCGACTTATCAAAATGGCATTCATCGCGCCTCTCACCTTCCTCATTATCCTTTCTCAGAAAGTAGAAATTAGGCAGGTGAATGGAGAATTATCCATCAAGCATTCTTCATTGCCACAAGTGTTAGCTCAAACTCAGTCAGAGCGGAAAGCACAAGCAGATCGATTGTTTCAGCAAGGACTTGAGCAAGCTGGGAATAATCAATTTCAAGCTGCTATAGAGTCTTTTCAACAGGCATTGAAGATTTATAGAGAAATAGGCGATCGCCAGAGTGAAGCCAATACCCTGGGCAGTATTGGTTTAGCTTATGATTCCCTCAAGCAATACCAACAAGCAATTGAGTTTTATCAGCAGGCTTTGGCAATTGCACGATCGATTGGCGATCGCCGTGGAGAAGCGGCTTCGGTGGGCAATCTGGGCGTAGCTTACCAGAGCCTGGGGCAACACCAGGAGGCGATTAAGCTTTTTCAGCAGGCGCTGGCGATGGGGCGAGCAATTGGCGATCGCAGAGGGGAAGCGGCTTCGGTGGGGAATCTGGGCATGATTTACCAGACTCTGGGGCAACACCAGCAGGCAATTGAGTTTTCTTCACAGTCGCTGACGATCGCACGCGAGATTGGCGATCGCTCTGTGGAAGCGAATTCTCTCAACACTCTGATCAAAGCTTACTATTCGCTGAGACAATACCAGCAGGTGATAGAGTTTGCCACGCAGTCGCTCGCGCTCGCAAGGGAGAGAGGCGATCGCCAGAGCATTGCCTACAATCTCAACAATCTGGGCGGCGCATACCGCGATCTGGCGCAATACCAGCGGGCGATTCAGTTTTATCAACAGTCTTTAGCTGTTGCAAGGGAGATCGGCGATCGTCTTTTGGAAGTCAATTCCCTAAGCAATCTGGGTCAAAATTACTCTTTCCTGTCGCAATACCAGCAAGCGATCGAATTTTATCAACAGTCCCTCCCGATTGCACGGGATGTAGGCGATCGCAAGATCCTTGTCAATTGCCTCAACGGTATAGCTAATGCTTACGATACCCAAGGACAACGCCGGGAGGCGATTAAGTACTACGAGCAGTCCCTGGCTATTGCAAAAGAAATAGGTTACTCCTACGGACAAGCTGCTGCTCTCAACGGTATAGGCAATAGTTACTATCAATTAGGGGAATATCAGCAGGCAATAGAGTTTTATCAGCAGTCTTTAGATATTAAACGCAACATCGGCGATGTCTCTGGAGAAGCTAATACTCTGAACAATCTAGGCGATGCTTATAGTTCCCTGGGGCAATATCAACAGGTGATCGAGCTGCATCGGCAGTCTCTAGCAATTAAACGGAAAATAGGCGATCGCTTTGGGGAAGTCCGTGCCTTGGGTAATTTAGGCGTTGCTTACTTGTCTTTAGGGCAATACCAAGAGGCGATTAAGCATTTTGAGCAGTCTTTGGCTCTGGCAAGGGAAATAGGCGATCGCGAAGGAGAAGCTTCTTCGCTAGATCTTTTGGGCATTGCTTACCAATCTCGCAAGCAGTATCAGCAGGCGATAGAAATTCATCAGCAGTCCCTAATAATTGCACGAGAAATTGGCAATCGCCCGGGCGAAGGCTATGCTCTCCACAGTCTGGGCAGCGTTTATTCTGAGCTTGGGAAATACGAGCAGGCAATTGAGTTATATCAGCAAGCGTTGAGCATCGCACAGGATCTAGGCGATCGCCAATCCCAAGCCGAGTTACTTAACAATCTCGGACTTGTTTTCTTTGAACAAGGCAATCTCGCCCTAGCAGAGAAAACGCTACTCGCTTCAATTGAGATTATGGAATCGTTGCGGGAGAATCTGAACGATACCAATAAGGTGACAATTTTTGATATTCAAGCAAGTCCCTACATCGCTTTACAAGAAGTTTATGTCGCCAATCAGAAACCCGATCGAGCTTTAGAAATTGCCGAGCGAGGTCGAGCAAGAGCGTTTGTGGAGTTATTGGCAAAGCGCTTCTCTGCTTCCCCAAATGCTCAACTGAATATCAATAAACTCACCATCGGGCAAATTCAACAAATTGCACTAGACCAAAATGCCACACTGGTTGAATATTCAATTCTTGATACTGAATTTAAAGGTATAAACAAATTAGTACTTTTGATTTGGGTAATCAAGCCCACAGGTGAAGTCGCGTTTCGCTCTGTTGACCTCACCTCCCTGGATATTCCCCTAAAAAACCTCGTTCCCGACACCCGTCAATCCATTGGCGTCAGAAATCGCGGTCAAAACCAACAGCAGCTAGCTTTTCTCCCCGGCGATTTAATCAAACTCAACACCGATGCCCCTGATTCGGAGCCTTGGGAGGTAGTAGCAGTTGATACTACTGCCAGGATGCTCACAATTAGACAATCTTCCTTTCCCCCAGATGTGACTCTAAAACGCCCGATCGCTGATGTAGCAGCTAAAGTAGACTCCCGTCGCAGCAATAACCCCCGCTTGCAGAAACTCTATCAGTTGCTGATCCAACCAATTTCTGACCTATTACCAACTAATCCAGAATCCCGCGTTATCTTTATTCCCCAAGCTGACTTATTTCTAGTTCCTTTTACCGCTCTTCAAGATGCCCAAGGGAAATATTTAATCGAGAAACATACTATTCTCACCGCCCCAGCAATTCAAGTTCTGGAATTAACCCATCGGCGACGGCAACAAGTGCCAGGGAATGCTAAAAATATGCTCATAGTTGGCAATCCGACAATGCCCAAAGTTTCCCTCATACCGGGAGAAACACCACAGCAGTTAGCGGCGTTGCCGAATGCAGAACGAGAAGCTGTTGCGATCGCTTCTATTTTCAATACCCAACCGCTAATCGGCAACCAAGCTGTAAAATCTGCTGTAGTGGCAAAATTGCCCGCAGCCAGAATTATTCATCTAGCCACCCACGGGTTATTAAATGATATTCAAGGATTGCAAAGCGCGATCGCTCTCGCCCCTTCTGGCACCGATAACGGTTTGCTCACTGCCGAAGAAATATTAGATTTAAACCTCAACGCTGAATTAGTCGTCTTGAGTGCCTGTAATACTGGCTCTGGGCGCATCACCGGCGATGGCGTGATTGGTTTATCTCGTGCGTTAATTACTGCCGGAGTTCCCAGTGCGATCGTCTCTTTGTGGTTGGTTCCCGATGCGCCCACAGCCGCTTTAATGACTGAATTTTATCAACAATTCCAGCGCACCGGCGATAAAGCCCAATCCCTGCGCCAAGCTATGCTAACCACCATGCAGCAACACCCAAATCCTAGAGATTGGGCAGCATTCACCTTAATTGGCGAAGCTGAGTAATACCAATTTCCCTTGATAATGCTTATCATCAACATATACCGATTGTAGGGGCGGGTTTTACCAATAACCTTTGGCAAAAACTTTCAATTTATATAAACCCGCCCCGCCCCGTGTGTAGGGTGATTGGGCACGGCAGCCAAGTGTTTTGAGCGGGTAAAGAAATTATTGATGCCCTGCCCCGAAACATCCTGGGTGTGGCGATCGTTGCCCGATTGGACACGGCAGCCAAGTGTTTTGAGCGGGTACAAAGATTGTCGTGCCGTGCCCCTACTCAGGACTTACGCAAAGAAACCGGGTTGGTGTGAAAAATCCTTGGTTTGTCAACCAGAGATAGACGCACAAACAAAGGCGATCGCATTCGGGGCACGGCAGCGAAGTGGATGCCGTGCCCCTACAGATCGTTGGTGTGGCGATCGTTAATCTGCTGTATCCTTTGGGATGGGCAGGAAAGCCCGTCCGGTGATATTTTTGCAGTCTATTGATAACAATGCGCGTAATTGGTTTAATCAGCGGCACCTCAGTCGATGGCATCGATGCCGCAATGGTTGAGATTTCGGGTACTGATGTTGATTTAAAAGTTGAACTGAAAGCGGGGGCAACTTACCCTTACCCAGAAGCTTTACGAGAGCAAATTTTAGCTGTCTGTGCTGGGGCGGCGCTTTCAATGGCAGAATTGGCTCAATTAGATGATGCGATCGCCAAATCTTTCGCCCAAGCTGCCCAAGCTATCCAAACAGATCGTCCACTAGCCCAACTCATCGGCAGTCACGGTCAAACAGTTTACCATCGACCACCCAGCGAGAATTTTAGATTTCAGATTTCAGATTTTAGATTGAAGCAGGCTGGTGACGAAGCCAAAATGGGATACAGCCTCCAACTCGGACGAGGCGCCTTGATTGCCTATCTGACAAATATTACAACCATCAGTAATTTTCGCGTCGCCGATATTGCCGCAGGGGGACAAGGTGCGCCCCTCGTCTCTAAAATAGATGCCTATCTGCTGAGTCATCCCGAAGAATCTCGTTGCATCCAGAATCTAGGCGGCATCGGTAATACCACATATTTACCGCCGCGTCAATCCCCTGATTGGGAAGATAAAATTCAAGGATGGGATACCGGCCCTGGAAATGCACTCCTAGACTTAGCAGTGCAGCATTTATCCAACGGTACAAAAACTTACGACCAAGATGGTAATTGGGCAGCTAGCGGCACACCCTGTCAACCATTGGTAGACAAATGGCTCAGCCATGACTTTTTTCACCTGCCGCCGCCCAAATCTACCGGGCGCGAGTTATTTGGAGTAGACTTTTTCCAGCAGTGTCTGGCAGATGCAGAGCCTTACAGTTTAAGTTCTCCTGACCTGTTAGCTACTCTCACCGAACTAACCGTAGCTTCAATCGTTCACAACTACCGGACTTTCTTACCAAAGATGCCCGATCGGGTGCTGTTGTGCGGCGGCGGCAGTCGCAATCTGTATCTAAAACAGCGATTACAGGATTATCTATCCCAATTACCCATTACCAACTACCCATTACCAATTCCAGTCATGACCACCGATGAAGTCGGATTAAATGCAGATTATAAAGAAGCGATCGCCTTTGCCGTTCTAGCTTACTGGCGACATCAGGGTATCCCCGGTAATCTCCCCCAGGTAACCGGGGCAAATCAGTCGGCGCTTCTAGGGGAAATTCACCTTGCGGCTAACCAGCCGCCGCATGATAGCATAGACTCTGCCGAAGCAGAGTGACGCAAATCAAGCAAGGAATAGAGCGGTGGCTCATAGCTTTTTATTGGAGGCTGGGCGTTGGAGATTGCAGGGAAGTTGGCTAGAGCGCAACGAAATGCCCATTGCTGTCAGGGGACTAACCTTGGTGGCGTGGAGTAAAGATAACTGGTTCACGATGGTGACCAAGCTGATGTTTCCCGAGAGCGATCGCGAGGAAATAGCTTTCCAATATCGAGGGCGTCTAGATGCTGGGGAACTCCAGTATACTTTTGTGTTGCAACATAGTTTGCTGGGTCGCGTCGAAGGTGAGGGGTGGATTGCTCCAGAAACAATTGTGCAGCGCTACTGGGTGCTAAACGATCGCCAACGTCGCAGTGGCTTTGAAACCATGCACCAGATCGATGAAAACAAATATTACCTCAGCAGCAGCATCCTGGCAGGTCATTACCTTACCAGTATGATGGAAGCAACCTTAGAGCGTCAGCCGGAATAACATTATGCTTGATTGTAGATCGTGTTGTCCGTTCCCATATGTTGGACGCCTTTCGATTGGGTTTGGCTAAAACAATTAGAACGAAGCCAGAACTTAAGCAAAGACTCTAAATGTAGGGTGCGGAGTCACTGCCATTCGTCCTAGAACCGATTCAATTTTTGCTTGAAACCAGCAGCTAAAGGTTACACCAATTGAGTTTCGCGATGCTACACATCTATGTAGGAACCGTTGAGTGAGCCGGATGGGTTAAATTGTGGAGAGGTGGTTTGGTATCCCTCACTAGCTTTGGGCGGGTGCAGGAAACACAGGGATGGCATCATTAGCCGATGGCTTTTACCTGTTTGACCTGGCGATCGCGAGCGTCATTCTTGTTCGGCTAGGGCAGCGTGTAGATTTTTCGGCAGTCACATTCGATTTATGCTCCACGAGAGCGGAGCTTTATGACCATGACGGATACAAATAATGGACGCTTACTTGATAATCGGTATCAGCTAGTCGAGTTGATAGGATCGGGAGCAATGGGTCGGGTTTACCTGGCTAAAGATACTCTCTTAGGTGGGGTACCCGTTGCCGTAAAGTTCCTCTCTCTAACGATTCAAAATGAAAAACTGCGGTTGCGGGAGCGTTTTGTTCAGGAAGCTAGAACCTGCGCTCTATTAGGTCAAAGAAGTCTCCATATCGTCCGAGTCACGGACTACGGCGTGGACGAGCAAGGCACTCCCTTCTACGTGATGGAATACTTGCAGGGAGAAAGCCTCAGCGATATAATTCGCGCTGGAGCCTTGCCTTTACCCAAGTTTTTGCAGCTGGCTCGCCAAATTTGTTTGGGATTGCAGTGCGCCCACCAGGGCATTCCCAATGAGGAAGGGGAAATTTGTCCGATTATCCATCGGGATATCAAACCCAGTAACATTTTAGTCATTCAAGATGCAAGTCTGGGACAGTTGGTTAAAGTTCTCGACTTTGGAATTGCCAAGCTGCGCCAGACAGATAGCGAGCAAACAAACTATTATTTGGGCACTTTAGCCTATTCTTCTCCAGAACAAATGGAGGGTAAGGAACTCGACCCCCGCTCAGATATTTACAGCCTGGGGGTGATGCTGTTTGAAAT
>DNGG01000567.1:951-11508 GCA_003486675.1 Cyanobacteria bacterium UBA11372 | reverse complement strand
ACAAGAACCCCCGCCTCTGGTTATTTAGAAGCGGGGGTTAGAAGGCTTTGGGTTCTTCTCGTTCTATATAGGTACAGTCACTTTAAGCCTGTACCTCCCGCTTCGTCTTAATGGATCTGCCGATCCGTTATGTTCGTTAAACAGTAGGCCAAAATTAGATTTGACCTCCCTACCTCGATCTTGCAAGCCATACCAAAGTTCCAACAAACAATCCACTGCAATTCCCCTAGTGACGCCCCAAATGGCGTCTGCACCGTCGTCAAAGCGACTGGTGGCGGGCATTGAAGTGGATAGGGATAGTTGGTGAATCACTGTGGTAGTTCTTGAAGGCTCTGGATTAGAAATCTTACTAATAAAATACTACACTTGTATTATTAGATCTGTCTACCCCATAAAGGAGAAAAGTAAAATGTTCGCGAATAATACTGCTACCCGGATTCCCACCACCGAGATGGACGTTACCAGCATTCGCTTAGAGCGCGAATTGAAAGATAGACTCAAAGATCTAGCTGGAAACCAAGGATATCAAGCGCTAATCCGCGAAATCCTCTGGAATTACGTGCAACAGAAATCTGGAGCCTTTAAACCGCAGTTTTCCCGTTCTGACATTCGCGCCAGCATACCCGCCACAGCCGAACGAGAAGAACGCTGCGTGCTTACAGGAGAGTTTATCCGACCTCAAGAACCAATGTTATTAGGATTGACGCGACATGGAGAATTAGTACCGCTGAGTGTTGGCAGTTTGTCAGAAGGTTAATATTCGGGATTTGCGCCTCACCATAACCCGCCCCATCGATCCGGGGCGGGTTTATATTGGCTGTATATATCTCGTTCCCAGGCTCCAGCCTGGGAACGCTATCCTAGAGGCTCTGCCTCTTGTAAATCTTTTGTAGGGGCGGGTTTTACAGACAATCTATGGCGCAGGCTAACAATGTACGTAAACCCGCCCCGCCACCCCTCGGATTCTATGGGCAGATCCAGCCGATCTCGTTCCCAGGCTCCAGCCTGGGAACGCTATCCTAGAGGCTCTGCCTCTCATTCTTCCATAATCGGAGGCCGGAGCCTCCAGATCGGCATTCCCAGGTAGAACCTGGGAACGAGAGAAAAAAACCTCGCTCTCCCTCGCTTATGCAACTAATCAAACGGACAACCCTGCATTATCAAGAAGGAACTTCAGACAAAGTATACGAAGTCGATTTATGCCAAATTGGTGAAAATCGTTACGTAGTCAACTTCCGCTACGGAAGGCGAGGTGCAAATCTAAAAGAAGGGGTAAAGACAACTGAAGCCGTACCTTTAGCAGAAGCGCAGAAAGTCTTCGATAAATTAGTTGGCGAAAAGACCAAAAAAGGCTATCAAGATGTCAGCACTTCGCCCGCCGAAGAAACTTTAGTTAAACCAGAAAAAGCAGCCACACGCCAGGAAGCAATATTAAACCGTTTAGCCGATCAAAATCCCAGCAAATGGCCTTTAGAAAGAGCAATTTGGCGTGCCGGAGAACTGAAAATACCCGAAGCTACTCCTTTACTTATCCCATTAATTGGTAGCGGCGACGCGCTGAGAGATTATTGCATAGCTTGGGCATTAGGTTGGTGTGGCGGCGAGGGTGCTGTCCCTGCACTGATTCGCCTTCGCAGTAACAATACAACACCAGAATTTGTGAGCAGAATTGCCTTTGAAGCGTTGCTCAAACTCGCCGATGCAGAAACAAAAACAGCGCTGCAATCTGAAATGATAGTAAATCTGCCACAAGAACTTACCAGCGCCCAATCGGCAGATGAATTTTCTCATGCCTTACGCAGCTATCTTAATCATGGAGATTACAAGCGATTTGCCGTTCTCGATACTATTTATCAAATCGATAACGAGAATGTCCGTCCAGCACTTATAGATATTCTGAAAACTGCGCCCTTACGTCCGAATTATTTCCAGCGGTTTCGCCATATTTTCAAAATGGCGGAATATCGCCACGATGCAGAAGTTTTTGCCATCCTTGCTTACCGCTTCGAGAAAGCGCCATCAATGTTTAGTAGCAATTCCTATGGAGTCTGTCCCCCTGGTGGCGGGTACTTAAGGAAGCGCGTCTATCGAAATTACAACAGCAAAGCAGGTACTTATGAAACATACAATGAAATCGAAAACGAATTGCAGCGTTCAGAGTCAAGAATTGCTTACAGTACTCATACTCGCGACTATTTTTTGAGGCGGGTGTGGCGGACTCTAAAAACCTTGGGCGAATTGGGAGAAACTGAATATGTAAAAATGGCTGTCGAAGTTCTCCTTCAGTATTCAGATGCTGATGCTGAAGCTGCGCGCGAAACTACTTTAACTCGATGGCAACGGGATGATTTCGGACGCTATCACAGAGTATATTTTAAACACAATTGGGATGCTTATGCAGGTTATTTAACTTTCAACCATATCCTTTATGAAAATAGTCCCCGCTATGAATTAAAGGAAAACTCGAAAGCATGGCGTTGTCGAGATTCTTACAAACCTGGAGATGCGGAACCAGATCTAAGAGAAGAAGCTTTTCCCCCGCTTTGGGAACAACAACCGAGTGAATTGTTGCGATTGCTTTTAGAAAGCGACTGTCGTCCCGTGCATCATTTTGCGGTTAAAGCGGCGCGTGCTTGTCCGCAGTTTGGGGCAGAATTAGATGAAAGTACGATAATTAGATTGCTGAATAAACCTTACGAAGTGACGGCGCAATTGGGGTTTGAAATAGCGCGCGATCGCTACACCCCCACCAACCCCAATTTTACCCTAGTTCTGGCTATAGCAAATTGTGCCTTTGCACCCGCGCGCGCCGAGGCATATCGGTGGATACAGGAAGAGAGCGATCGCTTCCTCTCCAATAACAATTTTATCCTAGCTTTAGTCACCAGTCTCCAACCCGAAACCCGCCAATTCGCCCGCCAATTTCTAAGTTCATTTACCCTCAGCGACAATCAAGCAAAAACCTTAATCGGGCAGCTTTTTGCCTCACTATTAGAATTAAACCAAACAGGCGCAACCCTAGCAAAAGATATTTCCGAAACCTTGCTTACTTGCTTCCCTACCCAACTCAGAACATTAGGTTTATCAGTTGTACTTGACTTACTGCAAAACCCCTTATTAGAAATTCAAGAATTCGGTGCCAGAATCCTCCTCGCTCGCGAAACCAGTGCGGCTAATTTACCATCGGGATTAATCGATTCACTGATGCGATCGCCCCACGAATCAATCCGCAACATAGGGATTCAAATTTTCGGAAACCTCCCCGACGCAACGCTTTTAAATCAATACCCGTTGCTAGTCACGATGATTGCTCACGAACAAGCAGATATCCGCAACGCAATTCGCCCAGCAATTCAAAGATTAGCCACAAATCATCCAGATTTCGCCGCCAGACTAGCAACCGAATTAATTGCTCTTTTGATTGCATCTGACACCAAAGAAGATATTTATGCTGCGATCGCACTTTTGCTCAAACAAGATTTGCCACAATGGATGACCGCTGTTACCAAAGATACAGCCTTGCGCCTGCTCAAAGCCAAATCTTCCGCAGTACAAGAATTAGCCGGACATGTACTGAGTGCCAATCGCGACCGATGGGTAAATGAATTCGAGACATTAGAAATAGTCAAACTTGCCGACAACGAAATACTTGCAGTGCGAGAAGCAGCGCGAGAAATGTTCTTGCACAACCTCAACAGACTGCGCGGAAACGAACGAGAAATGTTAGCCGCCGTGAAGTTAGTAGAATGCAAGTGGGATGATACGCGGGAATTTGGTTTCCGAGTCTTCGGTACATTCTTCACCGATGCGGATTTAACTCCTAGTATTATGGTTAATTTATGCGATAGCGTGCGCGAAGATGTCCGCAAATTTGGACGCGACATGGTAACGCGATATTTCAAACAAGAATACCGCGAAGAATATCTGCTCAAATTCAGCGAACACCCATCGGCAGATATGCAACTATTCGCCACTAATTATCTAGAAAGTTACGCCGTCAACAATCCCGAACGCTTGCAAGAATTGCTACCATATTTTATAACGGTTCTTTCGCAAGTAAATCGCGGGCGAGTTGCCAAAAAGCGCATCTTTGCCTTTCTCGATGCAGAAGCGCAAAAAAGCGAGGAAGCAGCAAGAGTAGTCGCGGAAATTCTCACCAGACAATCTGCCACAATGGCAATTGGCGACAAGGCGGCAGCGATTCAAACAATGGTAAAAATTCACAAGACTTATCCTCATCTGAATTTGCCGATTCAAGTTAAACCAGTTGCAACAATTGGAGAGTAAGAATTAACTATGATTACCGTAACTACAAAACGCTTTACCCTGGATAAATATCACCGTTAAGGAAGTACCGCAGTTGTAGATCAAGGCGATCGCAATCAACAGAATGTTCTTCTATTTTCCGACATCTTCTGAATCGGGCAACTCGACTTCAGCACGGTTGAGAATTTCTCGAACTTCAGCGGCAGTGATGTCAGATTGATCGGATTTGGAATACATCGTAACGAGGAGAATTTGGTCGCTGGTTTTGAGGTAGTAGATGACGCGATAGCCGCCGCTTTTGCCTTTTTGAATGCTGCTGTTTTTGATTCTAACTTTAAAAACGGTATAGTCCATGTCAGGAATTTGATCGCCCGGAAGTTCGCCTGATTCAAGTTGTTCGATCAGAGGTTGAATATCGAGACGAATGGTACGGTAGCGTTTGCCCAACCTGCGAACATCGCGTCCAAAGCGATCGCTAAAAGTCACTTGAACGGTTGGATTAATCGACATCCATACCTTCCCACAGTTGAGAGACGGGACGGGTTTTTCCGGTGAGGACTTCTTGCCACCCTTGGTAGAGTCCTTCGCGGATAGTTTCAATCGAGTCGTCTTCAAGTTCTTCGTCTTCGGGGATGAGGACGATAACGCGGACGCGGCGAGATTGGTTCACTTCGAGGGGATTGTCGAGAGTGAGTTGACCGAGGTCGTTGATAGTAGCGGTGGTTTCGATCGCTTTCATCGGGTTTACTGTTTGGGTTGCGGTGGAACAGCCAGCTAACAACATCAAGATTGACAGCTCAACCTCCTTGCTCAATTGTATCGCTGTTTCATTTTTAATTTTTCATTCTTAAGAAGTCGAAGTGCAGTCTTATAGGGAAATTTTATAGACGGATCAACTATGGCTGTTGAGGTAAGATAAAAGTGGCATTAAAGCAACAGGCATAAATGGAAGTAAACTAGACATACAAAGGCAGTACCGTTGTTGTGGCTACAGGCGATCGCATCCATGCCTAAAAAGATCCGAGAATTGAAAAGCATGTTACTAAAAGCAGGATTTACTTACCGTCCAGGTAAGGGTAGTCATACAAAATGGTACCATCCGCTTTTACCCACACCCCTAACTTTATCAGGCAATGACGGAGACGATGCCAAAGTATATCAAGAAAGAGATGTAAATAAGGTAATTCAGAGACTCGCAGAAATTCAACAAGAACAAGAGGAAGAATCATAATGAATTCTCATTACACTATTGTTATTCAATGGTCGGATGAAGATCGATGCTTCGTCGTCAGTCTTCCTGAATGGGGAGAATTCTGCCACACGCATGGAGATACCTATGAAGAAGCTGTAAAAAATGCCCAAGAAGTGTTAGAACTTCTGATAGAATCGTCCTTAGAAGAAGGTAAACCTCTGCCCGAACCCAAAACGCGAGGAAAGTCGTTTCAAGTTGCTTAAATTATTGAATAAAATAACAATCTACCACTCACAAATACTATGGAAGTAAACTACGCATATAAGGGAAATACAGCGGTTGTGGATCGGGGCGATCGCACGCAAATGTCTTTCTCCCCAGACACCAAGCGCGAACCTACTTTCTTCATCGGCGAATTGCGTCAAAACGTCGCATTTCGCGAGGCAATTAGCGCCTTACACGATGTCGTTGTTTCTGACATGAGGTTCAAACCCAAAGACAAAACCGCATACAAAGAATGGGCAGCACAGCAGTTACAAATCGACTGGCAAATGGTGGCAGTTCAAAGACAAGAAGTCGCCAGTCGAATTAAACAGTTGCAGGAGGAACTGAAAGTATTAAACGATAACCACTATCAGCGGATGAAACCATATTATGACGCCAGAGAACGCTTCCGCCGCTATGTTTATGAAAAACAACTAGACCTTTATTTCCTCTTCGATCCAGTCATCACAGTTCACCCAGACGAAATATTTTTTGAATGCTTCAGCGTCGATGAATCGAGTTATGGGCGACTTGGCGCTAGTTACGAAGTGTTCAAAAATATCGACGAATTCGCCTGCGGCACAACCAATATCGATTACTCCCACGATCTCTATCAGGAATTCCAAAAAATTCGCAGTTATAAGAGTACCAAATTAGAAGTAGATCCATCCGGATTTGAAGTTACAACTACTAACGAAGAAGCATTCAAAGAAGTCAAAATTGACCTTCCCGATAGCTGGGTGAGAGGATTTTTGCAAGTAAGTTCCGCCATGTCCTTACCTGCAACTCGCTTCGATTTACACCCGATGGATGTTCACAATTTATGTTTTGTTTTGCGACGACATAAAGAAACCAAAGGGCCGCGCAGTATGCGGTATCATTTAACACCTGGTCAGCCGGTGCGCGTCGTATTTGAACCTTGGGATATCGAGGTGGTTTGCGCGCGATCGCCCTACACCGGCACCTCAGAACAAACCATCCGCGTCTGGGGGCGCCGCCGCCTCCACATCCTCGAACGCCTGATTGCGATCGCCAAAAAGTTCACCGTACACCTACTGGGTACGGGAATGCCTTCCTTCTATGTCGCCGACTTGGGCGACATGTCCTTTACCCTGGGACTATCCGGATGGACGGCAAACGATTGGGCGCAATCCGGCAACTTTGACCTCATGGCACCCCGCGCCGAAGTGGATAACCTCACAAAACAGCGAATTTTCAACGCCCTGAAGCAAAATTGGGCAGAACCGCCCGACGTTCTCGCGCAACGCTTGGGTTTAGATCGGTCTGTGGTTCTGGGTGCATTAAGTGCTTATACGCAAGCAGGAAGTGCGATTTACGACTTGAATAAGCAAGTTTATCGCGTGCGGGAATTGAGTCGAGAACCGCTACCGATGGATAAATTGCGCTTTGCCAACGAACGGGAAGAAAAAGCGACTCGGTTCTTACGTGGAAATACCGTGCGCGTAACTTCCTGCAATATAAATGATGGAGTTCTCAGCTTACAAGGCAGCGTCCAAGATGGAGCAAAAATTTACAATCCATCTTTGACAATTGACTCCGATGAACGTATTATAGAAGCCATATGTACCTGCAATTGGCATCAGCAAAACAAGCTGTTTAAAGGGCCATGCGAACATATATTAGCGCTGCGTATGCAGCACGTTCGTACCAGGTAAACCGAATCGCGCGCAACTGCCAGCAGGCTCAACAGCCTTGCAATCCGGACGGTGGATCGCCGTCCTTGCGCTTAGTCCACACACGCATCACTAGCCCGCTCTTGACTATGCTAAGTAGGGATACTATTGCTGTTACGGTTTGGTTTTCGTAAAACTAACGAACAATAGTATCCCTACTTAGCTCGAGTTGATCGGTCTAGTCCTGAGATGTTTACGAAGGGGCAACCTGCTGGCAGCGCGCGATTTTTTCTTTCAACCTTTACAGCATCATTAAAGGACAGAAAATGAAACTTTTAACCATTGACACCAAAAACAATTGTTACGTTATTGAAGCTGGCGCAATGCAATATGTTCAACAATATATTGCTAGTTCTTTGACTTTGGAGTCAGGGACTTTTGATATCAAAATTATCAGCGGTCGCTATAGTTATGCTCAGAGCAAAACTGATGGCGAACCTTTGGTTGTCCTTTGGATATATGGGGTTGATGGTAGCACATTTATCAACAAAAACACAGGCGCTGAAACAGGTGCAACTTGGACAACTTTAAATGGATATAACAAGAGCTTACAGTTAGAAGTCAAAGATAAAGCTGTTGTCTGTGCTTTGTTCTTTGATGTGAATAATAGTGATAACAAAGGAGCGGTTGACCTTTTAATTACCAGTAATAAACCATCTTTTAATCCTCAAACTATAACAGTTGATAGTCAGAAAAACTGTTATGTGCTTGAAGAAGGAATTATATCAAACCTGAAGCAACCAAACTCCAATTTTATTGAATTGGAACCAGGGAATTACAAAATCAAAATTCGTGAAAGCAATGCTAATTATTGGTCTTCCAATCAAAAATTTCAATTAGAACCTTGGGCTTTGCTGTGGATTAAAGATGGAAAATTTGTTTCTAATCTTACTGGTCTTGAAGTTCAAGAAACTTGGTGTTCCCTCAACGGATTGCAAGACGAATTCATTTTAGAAGTCAAAGAAAAAACTACTATTTTAGGATTTTTCTTTGATACCTATAAGGACGATAACCAAGGACAAGTTGTTCTAGAAATTAACACAGTGACTCAGGCTGAAGTAAGCCAAAAGTATAAAGATCAGGAATCCGGAGTAACAGTAACGACTGATAGTAATATGACCGAAAGCAAGGTTACTGTGGTAAGCACTGGTGGTGGAACTAGCACTACAGAAATAGCTGCTGCTATCAGTGGTGGAGGAGGTAGTTTCAGCACTGGGAATGCTTTCAGCTTCAGTTTTGACCAAGAGCAGATCGAGCGAATGTGGCAAGAGATGGCAGCCAGGATTGAAACTTCAGTAAGCGTAACCGATGAAACAGACGAGAACAAACAAGCTTACTGGGAAAACCTGGAAAAATCGATACTCAAAGGCTATCAAAGTCAAGCTAAGAAACTTGCTATGCAGGTAGCGCGGGTTGAGTTCATGATGAAAACTATCACCGAACAAATGGAGGCAAATTTTAACCAGAACTTCCAAGCTTGGGCTAATTACTTTAACAAAAACATCAATGAGTTGTTTATTACCAGAGTTCCCAGGATAGTTAGCGACCAAGTTAATCTGACAATCCGCGAACAAACCCAACAAGTTAAAAACTTAGTGATTCAACAAATGCAAAGAGAACTCAATGAGCGCGTTGAGTCTCTAGTTAATGTGAAAATCAACAATCTAACTCAAGACATTAAGACTTCAGTTGTTCGGGAAATGCAAACAGAACTGGAACAACGCATTGAAAACGTCGTTAATGTCAAAATTGCCAATCAAGCTCAAGATATTAACACTCAAGTTGTTTACCAGATCACAAATGACATTGACCAGCGCATTGATAATGCAGTTAATGTCAAAATTGCTAATCAAGCTCAAGATATTACCAATCAAGTCCTTCAGCAGATAAAATTTGACATCGATCAGCGGGTTGATAATGTCATTACCCTGAAAATTGCCGATCAAACCCAGGATGTTAAGAATCTGGTGATTCGGCAAATGCAAAACTACCTTGAGGAACGCATTGATAATGTAGTTAGCCTCAAAATTGCCAATCAATCCCAAGATATTAGCACTCAAGTTATTCACCAGATACAAAGCAACATTGATAAGCGCATCGATGCGGTAGTTAACATCAAAGTTGCCAATCAAAACCAAACCATTAAGAATCTGGTAGTCAAACAGATTGAAGCTGATTTTGACCGACGCATCCAAGCTACGATCAATCAATCTACAGATAACAAGGTTCAGTTAGTGGTTAATAATGTCGTCAACGAGCTGGATAACCGCATCAATGTCAACGTAGACAATAAAATTCTCAACTTCCGCAATGAAGTTTCCAGCATCGTTAAGAATGAGGTGAACCAAAACTTCGCGGATTCTCTCAAAACTACGATTTTGGCAGATATCAAAAAACAGCAGTTCTACGTCGATATGCAATCAATCAAAGCTGAGGTGGAGAACTTCTACGCCCGTTTAGGACAGTTTGAAAGTCAGTTATATTTCCGGATTGAGCAGGGAGATACCCAACTTTATAATTGGACTCTCGAACAACTTCTTGCCCTTCAAGGTTGCTTAACAGATCGTCAAGCTCTGGTTGAAATGTTTGAGATCTTTGCGAAAAACCTTAAAGACGAATTGAATAGTGCTGAATGCGTTCATCCTAGTCGGTTTACCCCTTGGGTAAGAAGAACTTCGCAAGCACAAATTGAGCCTCAGCAGCCTCAGCGACTGCCAAACGCTTAATTATCGCGATTACCGCTCCCTGCGGCGTTTTGCTGAAGTGAGTGGTGGGGAGCATCACACGCTCATGGCGGGTTTATCAATACAATTCTCCTTTAATCAATAATTACTGGTAAAACCCGCCTCTACAAAAATATTAACTGTACAGCACCAAGGTAGGTAGTAGCCCACCGGAAATCGTTCCCAAGTTGAACCTGGGAACGATTTTTTATCGAGTCCCTTCGTAGCGGAATTGTATGGTTATATCGAGTCCGGTAGCAATGGTAGTGTATAGTAGGGGCGGGTTTTACGAGAGATATTTGTTACCAGCGCAAAAGTTAAATAAACCCGCAAGGGCTTTATACGATACCGATGCAACCGGACATGATATAATCCACCGGACATGATATTAATGGTGTTGTAGGGGCAGGTTTTACCA
>DNGG01000567.1:433-683 GCA_003486675.1 Cyanobacteria bacterium UBA11372 | reverse complement strand
CCCGCCATGAGCGCGATGCCTATACAAGCGGACACGATAGTCTCTTTTCCGGTTGAGTTTCTAACTTGGGAAATATATCCCGATGATGAAGCTTTTTCAAGCGGAAAGCAGCATCATAAATATAAATAAAATTATGCATTCAGCAATTATTGAAGGCATGAATTTTAAATTTATTCAAAACTAAAATCGGGGCATAAGGAGGAACTGCAATTATGAGCCGAAAGCTGAAAATAGGCGAGCAAGTAACCCT
>DNGG01000567.1:0-136 GCA_003486675.1 Cyanobacteria bacterium UBA11372 | reverse complement strand
GAGTTTAGGTTTTTAAGCGGTCGCGATCAATTGGTTGTGACGACTTTACGATCTGGCATGTTAATGCGATTGCACCGGGCTAAAAAGTGACAGGTGGGCAGGTGGGCTTATTAGGCAGGTGTGCGGGTGGGCAGGT
>DNGG01000038.1 GCA_003486675.1 Cyanobacteria bacterium UBA11372 | reverse complement strand
TGTTGGCGAATCTGATTCAGCGCCATACCAGTTATGGCATCACTATTGCCGCGAATCAGATTTATTTCCCGTTGTGTACGCTTGACTTCTTCGTTAATCTGGGTTTCAGAAGACAATCGTTCAACATAATCTTTGGTAACATTCAGCTTGCTAAAATCGTTTTTTCTGACAGAAATTAGCAGGGAGTAAATAAGTTTATTTTCTTTAATCCACTCATGCCAAACTGCTT
Source organism: Cyanobacteria bacterium UBA11372 (assembly GCA_003486675.1). Taxonomy (GTDB): domain Bacteria; phylum Cyanobacteriota; class Cyanobacteriia; order Cyanobacteriales; family Aerosakkonemataceae; genus Microseira. Next base: position 2,538 of record DNGG01000038.1, on the reverse strand, counting down.
TTGCTGGCCCATAAATCATATTTAAACGCGGAGCCTGAGTCCACCAATCTTCAACTTGCTGACGCAAAGAAGCCATATCAGCTTCCCACAATGCTTGACTTCTGACTGTCTTGATAGCTGCGATCTCTAAAGCCAAACCTTGGTTTCCATACTGAGCAATAGTTTGGCAATATTGATACAATTGATTAAAACCTTCTCCCAAGCGCAGTGAGTTAATAATTTCTGAGGCATGAGTATTTGGTGCTAGTAAAGTAGGGCGCAGTGCGGCAGCGGCTAAAAGCAAACTAATTGCTTGGTTCCACTCACTTTCTCCACGTACAAAACAATTATTGATGAGGTTAGTAAAGTCATCCTTGAGAATGTTGGCAATTTCTCCAATTCCAACTTCATAGCGCAGGTGACGACCCAAAATTACTCCCCGAATTGTTGCTGAGGGTAAGTGTGGCTGAAAATCCGGGTATTTGGTTTCTAAGCATCGTGCTAAATGAAAAGCAAGGCTGAGTTTCTTTTCCAATAACAGTTGCCAAATTTGATTGCGAATAACGAGTGGTTGTTCTTCGCTAATATCGCTGCTGATAGATGTGGTATTTTGTGGAACTGTATCGTTTGCTGCTGACTGATATTGGGGCTGTACTTCTTCTTCTATTTGTGACGATGGCGCGGATTTCTCTGGTTCAATTGTGGGCGGTAAAGTTACAGTTTCGGGAGTCGCAATAAATGTCTCTACTGGCTGAGAGTCTGGAATAATTTTATTGTTGGGTGTTGCGATCGGCTTTGCTGGTGCGCGAAGCGCGATCGCTGCTTCTACTTGTGTCAAATTTGACTCTTCTTTACTTTGTTGCTCCTGTTGCGATATTTCGGTTTCATGAGGTTCAACGCTAGCGGCTATTCGATCGTCCTTAAGTAAAGGTAATTTTTGTCCAGAGTCTTCTCGAATTATCAGTTTGCCTCTGACTGCTGCCATAGCCAAAGTTCTTCCAAATGATTCGGTTACAGCATCCTGAAGATCTGCTAAACACTCGTCGTCTAAATCTTCCAAATCTGAAATTAGTTTCAGCAGTTTTGAGAATGGATGATTGCCATCAGCTAAGTTCTGGGTGTCCGGATGTAAGTCAGATCCTTGTGATTCCAAAATGGCTTGGTACAGTTCGCGGGCTTTTGTCTGACATTCTTGCAATGGTTGAAAATCGCTTTCTAATCGATGCGCGATCGCTAAAATCTTTTCTATAACTTTCAAAGCAGAAGATCGTACTTTTTCGCTCTCTGACTTTTTCTTTTCTGCGTCTGCGATCGCGTGCAGCAAAGTTTCCAAATTCTGCCGGGAAACAATTTCATCAGGCTTAGGTATCGGCGATATTCCAGACGATTCTGCCAATTTTATTACCCTGTCTCGCAAATACACAAAATTTTTCCGAGCTGATTCAAGTTCTAAAATTAACTTTTCAGATATAGGTATACCAGGCTCTTGCAACTGGGAAGCCGCCTTGGATAGTTCTATACTTAATTGAGAAAATAACTGTTCCAAAGATGTAAGTTCTTCAAGTAAGTCCGCGCAATTGTATTCCATAGTTTTAATTACTCCACTCAAGTCAGTTTCTGACAAATCGGTCATATTACGATCCTCCTCTTGACTATTGGTATAATTTATGATTTTTTCCTGTAAATTGGCTGTGGATATTGAAGCATTTTGTTCAATCAAATTTTTTGTTGTAGGAGCAGGGGTTAAATTTTGATGGGTCTGGATAATAATTTTTGGCTGCCATTCGCGTAATTTTTTTAATGTTTTATTGACGATTTGACGAATTCGCTCGCGGGTTAGACCAAAGTGCTGACCAATTTCTTCTAAAGTTTTCTCGCGTCCATTGTCCAATCCATATCGCATCTGTAAAATTTGGCGATCGCGCGCGCTGAGGCTTTCTAAGATACTGTCTAATTGTTCCCGCAACATAGTTTTGACGAGATGCGCTTCTGGTGAAACTCCATCAAATTCAATCCAGTCTCCTATTGTGGAGTCTTCTGACTCGCCAGTCGGCGTATCTAAGGATATGATAGGTAGAGCCGCTCTCACAATAAATCGCAGCTTTTCAGTTGTCATTTCCAAGCGAGTTGCGATTTCTTCGTTATTGGGAATACGACTCATTTTTTGGGATAAAAGTTTGGTCGTTTTTTTAATCCGGGAGATGGTTTCGTAGAGGTAAACGGGTAAGCGAATACTGCGGGATTGGTCATCAATTGCTCTTTTTATACCCTGCCGAATCCACCAAGTTGCGTAGGTTGATAACTTATAGCCCTTAGTAACATCAAACTTTTCAACCGCTCGAATTAATCCTATATTTCCTTCTTGAATTAAATCTAAAAAGTCAACGCCTCGATTGGTATACTTCTTAGCAATTGAGACAACTAATCGCAGGTTTGCCTCTATGAGCTTGTTTTTGGCTGCACGACCATTGGCGCGTGCGTCGCGCAGCGCCGATAGCGATATACTAGCTGCTGATGCCCACTCTTCATCCTGCGGTTTTCGCTGAAGCGTCTTCTGCA
>DNGG01000241.1 GCA_003486675.1 Cyanobacteria bacterium UBA11372 | reverse complement strand
GCCTAATTCACTCGGTCGCAGAGTATACCGAAAAATTAGAGTTAGCCAACGCAAATTTAGAGAAACGAGTAGAAGAACGAACAAAAGAACTTTACCAAAAAAATAGTTTGTTGAAACAAGCCCACGACGAACTGGAAATCGCCCTAAAAAATCTCCAACAAGCTCAAGTTCAATTAATCCAAGCTGAAAAAATGTCCAGTTTGGGTCAAATGGTAGCCGGAATTGCTCACGAAATTAACAATCCCGTTAGCTTTATTTACAGTAACATAGAATACGCCAATAACTACGCGCAAGAATTGCTGGGATTAGTAGAACTTTACCAGCAGCAATATCCCCATCCAACGGCTGTTATTCAAGCGGAAACAGAAGCGATTGAACTGGATTTTATTCGAGAAGATTTGCCCAAAATTTTAGGTTCAATGAAAGCGGGTGCTGACCGTATCCGGCAAATTGTTTTGTCGCTGCGTAACTTTTCTCGCCTAAATGAATCGGAACTAAAACCCGCCAATATTAATGAAGGAATTGATAGCACTTTGTTGATTATCAATAACTGCTTTGCAGGAATTGAGTTGATTAAGCAATATGGAGATTTACCCCTTGTTCAATGTTATCCAGCACTTCTGAATCAGGTGTTTATGAATATTCTCAACAACGCTGTTGATGCGTTAAAATTAAAAGCGGCAAATCCTACTATTTGGATTCGCACGGAAATTGTTGATAACGATCGCGTTAAGGTGCGGATTCGGGATAATGGGCCTGGGATTTCTTCAGAAATCAAAGGTAAGGTGTTCGATCCATTTTTCACGACGAAAGATGTGGGTAAGGGGACGGGGTTAGGACTGACAATTTGCTACCAAATTGTTGAAAAACACAAGGGGAAAATCGAGATAAGTTCGGAACTTGGACAGGGGACTGAGATAGCGATCGCATTACCTGTCAAATAATAGGTAAATCTTTCCCAGTTCTTGACTTTTACCCCTTAGAGTGAAACCTCACACTGAAATATCAGGGGTTTCATGCAAGTACTTGGTAAAACTAAGGCGGGTAAAATCCTGCCAAACCTGTACGAGACAGGACAGATAATTTTAGCGGTGATGGCATTGCTCAGTCTTAAGTTTCTGCTAGACAACAACATGAACGTGAATGAAGAGGATGTCTTACCTCTAGCAAAACAGTACGCTGACCCTAATTGGATTGCAGGAGACTGGTATCTTAACCAACCACCCAGCTATCGGTTGTTATTTGAAACATTGTTTGGTAGGTTAATAGTAACTTGGGGGTTTCTAGCAACCTCTGTTGTAGGTCGGCTACTATGCTACGCACTGGTTGCGGGGGGCTTAGTTCTGATTGGTCGAAAGATGTGCTTGAACATGCCGTTCCTGATGCTGGCTATTGGTCTTTTTATCTACACCTCTCATCGCCAGGGAATTGCGGCATCTGAATGGTTGCTAGGTGGACTTGAACCGAAGACGGTTGCTTACGGTCTGGTTTTGTTGGCAATCGGATTGATGCTAGCGGGTTACTATTTCTGGATGGCTTTAATGCTAGGACTGGCAACCTCATTCCATGTTCTGGTGGGTGGGTGGACATTTGTAGTCGTGCTAGGATGGCTAGCTCTGAGATGGAAAACTCGCCTTCAGGGTATCCGACATTTTGGGTCAATCGTTTTAATTTACTTGCTAGCTAGCGCATTTGCCATTAAACCCGTGCTAGAACAGTTATTTGCTCCGTTTCCGGGAAGTTCGGTTACACCATCTTATATCTATGTCTTTCTGCGGTTGCCTCATCACTTGAACCCGCTATCGTGGCACTCGAACTGGTGGCTCAAGCTGGCAGCATACCTGCTAGTGCTGGCTTTCAGTGTCAGTTTGCTCTGGCGACAGCAGCAGTCCGATCAGTTATCCGCACAGTATACAGCTTGTATGGAGTTGGCTGAGTTCACTATGCTGTGTTTAGTTCCTTTTATGCTATCGCTAGCTGTTGCTCCCTTCGACTCTGAGGGCAGCTTCTTGCAGTATTACCCGTTTCGGCTAGGTGATGTGATGCTGCCGCTTAATACCTGCTTGCTATTTGCTTGTGCTTTGCAGCAGACTTTCAAACAGAGAGAAAGGCGGGTACTGTCGCTGGTCTGTATCCTTTTGTTCAGTGGGGCGTGTAGCATTCAAGCTGTCACTTTTCAGAAGCAGTTGTTGACTTTGAGTCAGTTTTCCAAGGTCAACCTCGAATCTATAGCGTTGTGTGATTGGGTTCGCACGCATACACCGACCGATACTGTTGTGGTGTCTCCACCCGTGGAGTTGGTTAAGTTCACCTGGCTAGCAGAGCGTTCAACCATTGCTAAGTTTAAGCTACTGCCCCAAACTAAGGCTAGGATACTAGAGTGGTATGAGCGTTTGAGCGACTTGAGTGGTGGGTTTTTTCCTGGGACAACTAAGGAGCGCACTAAAGACCGCAGGAATAGGATGATGCGGGCCTTGACCTATGGCTACAATCATCTGACAACTGCCCAAGCGGATGCTTTGATGACCAAGTACCGAGCGACCTATTTTATAACTGGTATTAAGCATAAGTTAGATTTGGCGATCGCTTACCGTAACTCACGCTATATTCTCTACAGTAAAAAAACTTCAGAATAAAGATGAGACTTGTACAACAAGCACAATCGTTTAACTTTAAACAATTCTTTCCGAGTTCTTGACATTTACTTCCTACATTAGTCTTGCAGGAAGCATACAAAAAGAATGCTTTCTCAAATTAAATAAATCCTCACATCTTTTTCATTCTCAGCTAAAGGCTGGGATTTTTTTTGAGGATTTTTTTCGTAGCAATTGGACGGGGAACTGAGGTAGCGATCGCATTACCCGTCAAATAATGTCTTTAGTATTGACTCAAGTTGCTAGTTATAAGTTGTGGCAGTGGTAATTGGTAATAGCTAATTGGTAATTGGATTAAAATGCTTTTGCCGTCTTGACAATTACCGATTACCCATTACCTATTACCAGTCCAAAAGCGATGTAACTAGCAACTTTCGTTATTAGCCTGACTCAAGATCAATATCAACGTCGCCATCAGCGCCAAGATACTACCTGTAATAAAAGTTACTCCTGAGCCAAACGCCTGCCACAGTCCACCCGCTAACAGGCTAGCTGGCAAAAGTGCAACACCCACTGCTAGGTTAAGAAACCCAAATGCAGTACCCCGCAGAGTTGCAGGAACTCTATCCGCCACTAGCGCTAACAATATCCCCTGACTCATGCCCAAGTGCAAACCGTAGAGCGCAAATAAGCCCCAAACTTGCCACTGCGCTTGGACAAAAGCAAAGCCCAGATAGACCAGGGCATATAGCAAAAATCCACCAACCAGCAGTTTTAGCCGCCCCAAGCGATCAGACAGCACACCCACCGGATAAGCACTGAGAGAATAAGTTAAATTCATCACCAGCAACGTCAGCGGCACGAATGGGGCGGAGATACCGACTTGAGCAGCACGCAGTAACAAAAAAGCGTCGCTGGAATTGCCCAGATTAAACAGCAGCGCTACTCCGACTAAAATCCAGTAATTCCGACTCAAGCTAGCAATAGTATTCCAGTGCAGTGGGTTGAAGCGCTGCTGCTTGTGCGTCAAGCGGGGTTCGCGTACTCCCGCAGCCAGTAAAGCGACTGCCAGAACTGCAGGGATTAAAGCTAACCAAAAGACCAGGCGGAAGTTGTTTCCACTTGCTGCCATCAGAAAAAATGCCGCTAGCGGCCCCAAAAAAGCGCCTATGGTGTCGAGGGATTGGCGCAGTCCATAGGCCGCTCCGCGCATGGCTTCTGGAGTAGCATCGGCTACTAGCGCATCGCGGGGGGCGCCCCGAATTCCCTTGCCGACGCGATCGCCAAAACGGGCTGCCAGTACCCATAGCGGACTCGTGGAGAGCGCAAACAAAGGCTTAACGAAGGTGGACAAACCGTATCCAAACACTGCCAGCGCTTTTCGCTGCCCTAAGTAATCGATGAGCGCACCTGAAAAGACTTTGAACACCGAAGCCGTTGCCTCTGCAA
>DNGG01000239.1 GCA_003486675.1 Cyanobacteria bacterium UBA11372 | reverse complement strand
CCGGCTTTGTTAAAGCTGACAAATCTCAAGTGTTCTGCATCTTTAACAAAAATCATGTTCGGGATATTTTCCACGATCGAGTCAACAAAAGCTCTCGCCGATTGCATCTCGGCATCAATTCGCTGGCGCTCTTCAATTTCGGCTTGCAGCCGGACATTTTGCTCGGCTAATTGCTTCGCCAACCGACTAATTCGCAGTTGAGTTTCAACTCGCGCTATCACCTCATCGGCTTGAAACGGTTTGGTAATATAGTCTACGCCACCAACTGAAAAAGCTTTGACTTTATCAAATACTTCGTGCAAAGCGCTGACAAAGATAACGGGTACATCTTTGGTTTTTGATGAAGCTTTTATGCTGGCGCAAACTTCATAGCCATCCATTTCTGGCATCAAAATATCCAGTAAAATTAAGTCGGGGGGAGTTGATTGAGCCGACTGAATCGCTAGTTTACCGCTGGGTGCGGGGCGTACTTTATAACCGGCAGAAGATAAAAGCTCGCTCAATAGATTCAAATTAGCGGTGATATCATCTACCACCAAAATATTGCCTTTAAATGAAGTAATTTTATCCTGACTCATGTTTCTTCTGTTTCCGGGTTAATTAAAGCTAAGATCTGCTCAAACTGAAAGTTCTTAGCCAAAGCAGCTAAAGCATCGGCGAGGGATCGATCGTGGGTTTGGATGCGATCGATATGGGTTTGTATCATCTCCACATCTAAATCGATTATGGCTTGGCGAAAGTCAGCAATCAAATCAGCAGGCAAGGCAGCGATCGCAGATAAACTCAAGATATCTGATGAGGTTGCCGTCGAGCCAATTGACGCCGCAGGTTGATCGTAAACGTATTCCACCCCGATATGTCTGTGCAGCGCATCCAAAATATCTGTCGTCAGGAAGGGCTTGCGGATAAAATCATCGCAACCAGCTGCCAGGATCGCGGCTCGCTCTTCTTCTAAGCTACTAGCAGTCAAGGCAACGATCGCCGTCTCCTTACCTTTGGCGGTGGCTTTAATTCGTTTAGTCGCCTCGATACCAGAAAGAGTCGGCATCCGCATATCCATAAAGATCAACTGCGGCTGAAAAACTTGCCAAATTTCTATCGCCTCAAGCCCGTTGCTAGCTTGTTGCAGTTTAAAACCAAAGGGGGAAAGCATCTTGAACAGCAGTTTGCGGTTAACCCCATTATCATCCACGATCAGGATGCGATATTCTGGTTGGTTGGCGGCTAATGCGATCGCGCTGCGGGTGATTGGCAAGCGTTCCATCGAGGCGCTAGCAATTGCGATCGCCTCAATCTCAAACTTAAAAATACTCCCCTTGCCCACTTGCGAGCTAACCGTCATTTCACCTCCCATCATCTCTACAAATTTGCGGCTAATTGTCAATCCCAAACCCGTACCTTCCTGGGATTCTTTGCCTGCTGTCGTTTGCACAAACGCTTCAAATAATGTTTCTAATTCACTAGCTGCAATCCCGCACCCCGTGTCTTCAACTTCAAACTGCAATCGGTAATTGGTAATTGGTAATTGGTAATTGGTAATGTCTTCCGAGCCTTCCCCCTGTGTAGGGGCGACTGTGGCGGGTGGGGCATTTACCAAGGCTACCCGCACCGATACGCCGCCTGAAGAGGTAAATTTAATCGCGTTAGAAACCAGGTTAATCAACACTTGGCGTAACTTTACCTCATCTGTACGAATATATTGCGGCACCTCTGGAGTTTTATTAAACACCAACTGCAATTCCTTTTCCTGAGCCTTGAGCTGGTACATATTTTCCAAGTCTAATAGCAGGCTATGCAAGTCGAAGTTAACTTCGTTAAGCGTTATACGTCCTGCTTCGATTTTGGATAAATCTAACACTTGGTTGATCAGCGCTAGTAAGTGTTGCCCGCTGCGAGTAATGATGCTGAGGCTATCTTGCTGTTCTGGGGGGATGTCCTGGGAGCGACTCATCAACTCAGCAAAACCGAGAATCGCGTTGAGCGGACTACGCAATTCGTGGCTCATATTCGCCAAAAAAGTACTTTTAGCTTCGCTTGCTGCCAAAGCCGCTTTCTCTGCTCGTTTTCGCTCCTCAATTTCCCGCTGTAATTCCAAAGTCCGCTCTTGCACCTGCTTCTGTAAAATTCGATTGTAATCTGCTAAGAGTTTCTCTGCCTGTTTGCGTTCGGTGATGTCAGCAAAGGCATTAATCGAATATATAATATTTCCTTTTTCGTCGAAAACTGGTGTAGATATCACCTCCAAGGGTATAATTTTTCCATCGCGATGTACCTCCATATCATCAATCCTTACAGTTTCACCCTTGAGAGCTAGCATTGCTGGCATTTGTTCGCTGGGGTATATTTGATCGGTTCCCGCAATATAGAGTTGATAAGTTGAAGCTAATTCTTCCCGTGTCGCTTCAGATCTAGCACCTTGACCGACTATATCCTGTCCCGTCTGATTCATGTAAGAGATTTGACCATTGGGAGAAAATACAGCTATCCCAACGGGTACAGCTTCTAAAAATTGCGTCAACTTGCTCTCGCTTTCGCGCAACTGGGCATAAAGTTTAGCATTTTGAATTGAAATAGCCGCTTGGGAAGATAACAGATTCAAAACTTCTAGTCGCTGGGGTGTAAATGCCCCAGTTGTCAGATTGTTTTCTAGATATAGAATACCCACCAGGTGGCCTTGATTTAACAGCGGCGCACATAAAATAGATTTAGGTTGCCGTTCGACAATGTAGGGATCTTCAGCAAAACCATCTATTTTCGCCGCATCATCTAAAACCAGACTCTTTTGGGTGCGGATTACATAGTTAACAATTGCAGTAGACAGTATCGAGTCCCCCATCGGGATCGATTGTAAAACCTGGACTTGCTCGGATTCAATCGTTCCCGATGCCTCAATTACCCATTGTCTGTTCTCGTTTCTAGCTTCTCCCCGCTGTTGCAGAATCAAATAACCTGTTTGCGCTCCCGCATTTTCGATCGCAATTTTCATCATCTTGGCTAACAAGTTTCCCAAGACAATTTCACTCCCAAGCGCTTGGGAAGCTTTGAGGACGCTGTTCAAATCTAAAACGCTAGATGCAGTTGAGTTACTGCTGGATGTTGTGGTATTTTGGTCGAGCCTTAGCGACTTTTGCGCCAAAAACTGAGGATAGCGTTCCTCTAAATCCTTTACCTTACTCTTTGCTTGCCAGCGAACGTATCCATAGCGAGCTTCAGTCATATAAGTTTGGGCAATCTTGTCCATTCCCCGCGCCAAATAAAATTCTGCCGCTAACTCATAAGCTAATGCCTCTTCGTGGAGATATCCGTTTTCTTTAGCGCCTTTAATCGCGCGTTCGTAAAGTTCCGCTGCTGACCAATTTTCCCCTAAAATTCTGGCCTTTTCTGCTGCTACTAAATCATATTTATGCTGAAAATTCATCGGAGCATGTTCCGCCCATTTTTTCAGTTTTTCTTGGTTAGCAGCTACTTTTTGGAGATATTCTATTTTCTCTTCGCTTGAGACGTTAGGGTAATGGGAAAGCAGAGCCAGAGAAGAGTAGAAAGGCATTTGGGTAATCGGCAACAACCCGGATAAACCAGCTTGGTATTTTTCTGCTTCAGATGCGATCGCAACAGCTTGAGCAGTATCTTTAAAAAAATAACTGAGTATACTTTTTAACAGATAAAAAGTATATAAAAAACTAATTGTATTATTCTCTACCATCCTGGTCAGTTTTTTTTCTGTTACACCGAGGTTGGGATCTGGTTTTTTATCGATAAAATCAACAACAAATTCAGCCCATAGCTGGTTGACATCAAGAGGCAAATCCTGTTTGAGATTTTGCATAAAGCTACAAGATTGCCTGTTTTGATTATCAACATATTCCAAAGGCTCTCCTACCAATAAAAGGTTGATGCAATAGTTAAGTGAAGCATAACAAGCAAATTCTATATCGCCAGTTTCTAGACCGATTTGAACGGTTTCCCGCAAAGGTTCTAATGATTTCCTGGCAGCCTCTTTCCAATGGATAATGAAAGAATTAAATTTGTTGTAAACTCTACATTTTATTTCTTTGGCATCAAATTTATCTAATACCCTTAAAGAAAGTTTGCCAAATTGATATCCCAAATCGATATCTTCGAGTACCCCACATAAAAGTAAGCCATACAAAGCATAAGCGTAAGCAGCCAGGGGCGAATTGCCATAGTTGATACATAGCTCGACCATTGTGAATGAAATCTGTAGCAACAGTCCTGGATTGCTAGAATAACTAGGAGCAAATAGCATCATTAAGATCCGCATGGCTGCCTGCTTATAGGAATCGGTCATCTCTGGCAGGTTATACAGTTCCTCCATCGACAGGGTTTGAGGTTGCGACAATGATAAGGAAACCCCTAACATTTCTAACGCTTCCAACCCAGTTTCTATAGCCGGTTGCAATTGATTTTGAGCGCTGTATAATAATATTATAATTTCATATACTTGGACTTTTTCTATTACCTTTTTTGCTTGTTTTAGGACAAGATTCGATAGAATTTTTGCTTGGCTGTAGTTAGTGTTTAAATACTCGGATTCAACTGCTTCTACATACAGATTTAAGGTCAATTCATACTCGGTTTCCCAACTATTTTCTGCCAAAATTTCCCGTCCCAAACTCAAATAAATGACGGCTGATTCATAAGCCGTTGCTGCCTTGGCTTTTTTCCCGGATATCAAATTTAATTCAGCTATTTTGTGGCGTTCTTCTACCTCGGTTACAAGTTCAACGCCAAGATTGAAATGATCGACTATTTTAAATATTTCTTCTGATAGACTTTCGGTGGAAATATTCTGCAATAGCAATCGACCAATTTGTAATTGCAGCGCTTTTTTGTCTTTATCTTTAATTAAAGCATAAGCCGCTTGTTGAATGCGATCGTGCCCAAACTTGTAGCTTTCAATTAAAAGTTGCTCGTCTAGGTTTGCTGTCGGCACAATTAACCCTAACTGAACGGCATTAAATAGAATTTTATCGATCTTCTTTAAAGGCTTTTGACTAATTAGGGAAAGAGTATTTGAGTCGAATTCGCCTCCTACACAAGCGGCAATCCGTAACATATTTTGAGTAGATTTAGGCAACTTATTTAATTTACTTATCATTAAGTCCACTACATTATCCGTGAATCCAATTGCCTCAATCCGAGCTAAATTCCACTTCCATCTTTGCCCAGATATATTTGGGTTAAATGCAATCAAATTTTCGGCATATAGAGTTTTGAGAAATTCATTCACGAAAAAAGGATTGCCGCCAGTTTTTCGGAAAATTAAATTTGCCAAAGGTTTAACGGTTTCAACGTCGCTGTGCAGCGTCTCTGCAATTATCTGCCTGACGCAATTGATTGCTAAAGGAGCTAAGGTAATTTGATTGATAATTGCACCTTGCTGGCGTAATTCATCAAGGGTTATCATCAAGGGATGGTTGGCGTTCACTTCGTTATCTCGATACGCCCCGAGCGTAAACAAATATTGAGTTTTTCCCTCGGTCATTATTAGTTTAATTAATTTGAGCGTGGCGGTGTCTGCCCACTGTAAATCATCGAGAAAAATCGCCAAGGGATGTTCTGGAGAACAAAATACCCGAATAAAGTTTTGAAACACCAAATTAAAGCGATTTTGTGCTTCTGTTGGTCCCAATTCGGGCAGGGGAGGTTGTTTACCCACAATTAATTCCACTTCGGGAATCACATCAATAATCACCTGGCTATTAGCACCTAACGCCGATAATATTTTTGCTCGCCATTGGTTTAACCGCTCTTGACTTTCGGTTAATATCTGCCGCACCAATCCAGCAAAAGCATTAACAACCGCCGAATAGGGTATATTTCGCTGAAATTGGTCGAATTTTCCGGAAATAAAATAGCCTTTTCGTTTAGTTATTGGTTTGTAAATTTCGGCAACCAGTGCTGATTTACCAATGCCGGAATAGCCTGCTACCAGCATTAATTCGTTGCGGGAATTGGGGCAAGGAGGGAAAGAAGACGCGGAGATTGGGAGAGGGGGAGACGCGGGGAGTGAAGAGGAGGTGGAGGATAAAGAAGTGCTGGTGATTTCTTCCCCGTCTTCCCCATCTCCCCATCTCCCCTGCTCCCCTGCTCCCTCCTCTTCTCCGGCGACTCGATTAAAAGCAGCTAGGAGGGTGGCAATTTCTTGCTCTCTGCCATAAAGTTTTTGGGGAATTTGAAATTTATCAGAAATATCTTGAGAACCTATGGCGAATTCTTCAATTTTACCCGTTGTTTCTAACTGTCTCAGACATGCTTCTAAATCGGCTACTATTCCCCAAGCACTTTGATATCTTTCTTCAGCCGTTTTCGCCATCAGTTTCATTATCATATCCGAAACTGGTTTGGGTACTTCTACCGTCAAAATATGGGGAGGAATTGGCTGTTTGGCGATGTGACAATGCACCAATTCCAGTACATCAGTGGTCGTAAAAGGTCGCTGTCCTGTGATTAGTTCGTAGAAGGTAACGCCAAGGGAGTAAAAGTCGGTGCGGTAATCTAGAAAACGGTTCATCCTTCCCGTTTGTTCCGGCGACATGTAGGCTAAAGTTCCTTCTAAAACATTCGGATGAGACAGGGTGGGATTGGTGCGGGTTAATCTGGTGGCAATGCCAAAGTCGATAATTTTAACTTGCCCAGTTTTTGGGTTTAAAACGATATTGCTTGGGTTAATATCTTTGTGAATAATATTAGCTGCATGAAGGCAACCCAAAATTTCTGCAAGCTTGATGGCGAGGCGTAAGAATTCCGGTAAGGGCATTGGCAGATTTCCTCCTTGCCCCCAGATTAATTTTTGTAAGGATTCGGCGCCAAAATCTTCAAGAATGATGACTAAAGTTCTTTGATACTCTTGTAAGGCGTAAGCTTTTATAACTCCTTCTATATTTAAGGAGTGGGTGATTTCATATTCCTGCTTGTAGCGCACGAGTTCGGCTGGGGTGGGATAGTCTTGTTTGAGAACTTTGAGAATTACAGCCCTGTTATCCTGGTTTCTTGTCCCTCGATAAACCACAGAATTAGGGCTTTCGTAAATTTGGGCTGTAATTGCAACGTCGGATAAAGAAATCATAATTTTTTTGGTGACAACGATTTTAAAAAAGACAGATTAAATTGGGGTTAGCAGTATTATTTATATGTAACACTTTTACTGGGCTATAGGTTGGTGTAAGACTCTCTAGAAGAGATTATAAACTGCCATCTCATATCATGGTTGCATCGGTAACGCACAGTTGGGGGCAGGTTTATTTATCCTTTGGTCATAGCTTCTCTGATCTTTTGTCTTTTGTCTCATCACTGACGTACCGGAGGCAAAGACGCACCAAACGCGGAGAGTTTTTTTATGGGTGAAAAGCCTGTCATCATATGAAATCTCGATTCTTGTAGGCTCAACAAACCAAAGTTTTCTTGCAGCTAGATTACCGTAAAGCTTTCTAGAACCAATTGCTAGCAAAGGTTGCCCTGGACGATCGGGCAGGTTAAGATTTTGAGGGTCAAGCAAGTCGTTTGGCTGACGCATAAAGTCGGTAACAAAAAGTACCGGACGCGGACTGTGCCAATATTTCTGAAGTTGGTTTTTTGCGATCGCATACCCCACTCGCGCTCCCGGAAACGCCGGAGGAATCCGATTCCCACCTCCATCAGTTAAAACCATCACCACGCGATACCTAATTCCTGGCTTACCTTCTACCCACCCAGCAGGGATAGGAGATTGGTAAATCTCCCTGAAGCTAGAAACCGGGTTTCTGGATATTGTAGGGGCTACTTTAACTTGCATATCTCGTGGTTTCAATCAATGGTTGGTAAAACCCGCCCCTACTTTTAAATCGACGATTTTTCAACAGCATTAAAGCTGCGGCACGCCCTGCACTCACGTTCCACAGTTCCCGCGCCCACTTCCAGGCGATCGCAGCGCCCAACCAACCAGCGATCGCCACGGGCAACCTCGCCGCATATTCGGTAAAACCAAACGTTGCCGTACTGGTGGCAATTAGCCAGTACAGCAACGGCGGCTTATTTAAATAAGGGGCTTTGTTGAGAGTAGGCGTTACCCAATCGCCGCGCAGCAGCATCTCGCGGGCAACGCCAGCAAAGTGACCTTCGTGGGGTTCGTAAAATCCATAATCGCCTAAACCGAAGGTGAGAACAATTAAACCGACGCTCAAGGCGATCGAGTCAACCCAGAAAGCGGGCAGGGGAGCGAGCGAGCAGGTGGGCAGGCGAGCAGAGGGGAATTTGAATCTATATTCTCCGCTGCTCCCTTGCTCCCCATCTCCCCTGCTGGCTCGCTCCCCATCTCCTGTACTCACCTGCTCACCTGCCCACCTGCTTTTGAGCTTTCTTACCTACTTCCCGGCACTCACCTGGGCGAGTAAAGCCATCACCGCACTGCGACTGAGTTTCTCTTCACCGTGCGCCAGGGCGTCGAGGGTGGCGTAAGCCAAAGTCAGGGGAATTTTGCAAAAATCTAAAGCTGGACCGAGGGGCAAAGCTTGAGTGTAGGCGTCGGCAAGAAACAGGTTGCGGCGGGCATAGGCGTACATCTGGTCTTTATTCCAGCCATCGGGAAAGAAGTCTACACCCCTGGTACGATCTTCCATATGGTTGCGGAGAATGTTAACCGCTTGCAAGCCCCTACCAAAGCCGATGGCGTGGGTGCGGTTGGTTTGGGTGCCATCGTACCAAGCCCACAAGTCAGAAAGTAACAATCCCACCGCACCCGCTACCCCAAAAGTGTAACGATCTAGATCGGCTTCGGTGTGAATTTTCCAGTTGGTTTGGGACCAATAAGCCATCCGATCTGCCATGGCGGCGGTGGCATCCCAAATCCGAGGAGCAATGGTTGCGGGGGCGAGGACTGCCCATTCTCCTACCCTCCAGGTGACTTCCGGTAGCGGACTGGGGTGGTTCTTCAAAGCCGGGGATAAATCTTCCAGACTGCTGCGATCGACGGCTGCTTGCAATTTCAGACTAATTGTTCGCAACAGCTTTGCTTTGACGGAGTTATCTAGCAGTGGATGATCCTCAATTTCATCAATCGCACGCATACACAGGTAAGCCGATGCTACGGCTTCTTGCAGTCCTTGGGGCAAACCACTGATGGGGATGTAAAAAGTTCGACTGGTTTGTTTGAGAATCTCCAAGGCATCTTGACGCAATTCCATTTGCTCGCTCCTCACATTCTTTATGGAGTTTAGACTAAGGCTTGTGCCACACGCACTGCTGTTGTGCCACCTGACGATCGCGATCGCAACCATTAGACACGCCCGCTTGCGGGTGAAACCACAGGGCGACCCCATTCCCAAAAAATTTTGGCTGTTGTACGCACCACCCTATCTAACCATGTCGTGTTCTTTACCATGTGTGAAACTTATCAGATTTACAGTCGGGTGAAGTAAGATACAATACGCCCCTAGGTAAATTCCGCAAGGCGGTTCGCTTCAGCATCTGCTTGCAAAAGACTCTTCCCTTGATGCAGCCGATTGCAGCCATAAAAGCTACGGTACACTGTTCGTTTGTATAGCGGCAGCAAAAATGGCTGCCGCTATTGCATTCTTTCGCGATTTCGCTTTCCCTCACTCGAAAAGCAATCCGCTGTAATATCATGTCCGCTTAATTACCGATCATAAAAACTTCCCCGCGTCAGAGCCTCTCCGGGTCAGAGCGTCAGCCCTAATTATAACTATTCAACCGGACATGATATAAAGTGCCTACTACGAACGTAATATTGTGACACTTGCGTAAGTCTTGATGCTTTTTGGATTCGATATCAGTCTTGCTGCTAAATGTTTAATTGTTTAACGATAAATTACTGATATTTAAGATAAAAAAAGTAGGAAAAGTAGGAAAAGTAGGAAAAACCATGGGAACAGGCGAGAATATGGCGCTACAGATTATTACAGGCATTATTTATTAGTAATATAGGTATGGTAGCTATTATTCTCTTAAAGGTAATTAGTAAATGTTTGTAAATTACAGCAGCAACTCCAGCTTGGACAACAACAAGAGTAACAAATCTCGGCAGCGGTTATTTCCTGCAAACGCTAGAGGCTCTATTGTTTTTATCGATCCAGGAGTAGAAGACTATCAAACACTTGCAGCTGGGGTGCTGGCAGGCGAAGAAGCGATCGTTCTCGACGCATCAAAGGATGGAATTGAGCAAATTAGCGAGGTATTATCTGGGCGGAAAAATATTTCCAGCCTGCATATTGTCTCAAATGGACAATCGGGGAAATTGTACTTAGGAAACGCAGAAGTTAGCTCTAATACCCTCGACCGCTACAGTGAAGAATTGCAAAGTTGGGCGAACTATTTGACTCCGAATGCCGACATCTTTCTTTACGGATGTAATGTCGCTGTTGGAGAAGAAGGGCAGCAGTTTATCCAAGATTTAAGCGATCTAACTGGGGCTGATATTGCTGCTTCATCCGATCTGACAGGTAGCGCCACGCGAGGCGGTGACTGGGATTTAGAAGTTACGATTGGACGGATTAAATCGGCTTCTGCTTTCCAACCTCAAGTTTTACAGTCTTACCAAGGACTTCTGGATGTGGGGGATGGATTGCGGGGGGAGTATTTTGATAACAATAACTTTACTAATTTAAAGTTGACCCGCACCGATCCAACTGTTAACTTTAATTGGGGTAAAGGATCGCCCGCTAGTTCAATTGATAAAGATAGCTTTTCGATTCGGTGGACGGGTCAAGTTCTGGCTGATTATACGGAAAACTACACATTTTTTACGACGCCTGATGATACGGCTAAGCTGTGGATTAACGGGCAACAAATAATCAATGCAACCAGAAGAGATCAAGAAGCTAGCGGTACGATTCGTCTCAATGCTGGTCAGCGATATGATGTGCGTTTAGAGTATGTAGAAAATAACTCAGATGCTAGGGTGAATCTTTCTTGGGCAAGTCCTAGCCAAAGCAAGCAAATTATTCCCCAGTCGCGGCTGTTCAGCACGATTCCACAGGGTCCCGGGACTATTAGTTTGGCAACTTCTACTCCGTCTCCTGTGAGTGAGGAAGCGGGTAAAGTAACGCTTACGGTTGTGCGAACGGGTGGAAGTAGCGGCGCAGTAACGGTTAATTATAGTGTTGACGATCAAACGGCTTTAGCTGGATCGGACTATGTTGATATTCCGAATGGAAGTGTCACTTTTTTAGATGGAGAAACCAGCAAGAATATTGAGATTAGTCTGATTAATGATGATGTATTTGAACCTGATGAAACATTTACTGTAGGGTTGTTGGGAACCAATGGAGTTGGTCAAGTTGGTACTCCCAGAACAGCTACAGTGACGATTGTTGATGATGATAGCCCGTCTACCGTTAGCTTTCTTCAGCCTACCTATAGCGTTGCTGAAAATGGCGGGAATGCTTCGATTACCGTTCAACGCACAGGTAATCTTGGCAAACCGGCAACGGTAAATTATGCCACTAGCAATGGCACAGCGATCGCATCCTCGGACTACACCGCAACTTCAGGCAGCCTCAGTTTTGCAGCGGGAGAAACTAGCAAGACGATTTCCATCCCAATTGTCAATGACGCGCAGATCGAATCGAGCGAAACCCTCAACATCGCACTCAGCAATCCCGGTCGTTGGACAACAATTGGTTCCCCCAGCACGGCGACGCTGACAATTGTAGATAACGATCCCAGCTTTACTCGCCAAAATGTCGTATCTGGACTCAACCAACCTACGGTAGTCGATTGGACGCCCGATGGCAGCAACATGTTTATTGCCCAAAAAGATGGCGTCGTGCGCGTATTCAGAAATGGGACGTTGCAAGCAACGCCGTTTATCGATATTTCCACACAGGTTAACAATGTGCGCGATCGCGGTTTGTTGGGGATGGCAATTCATCCTAACTTTGCCAGCAATCCCTACGTTTATCTCCTCTTCACCTACGATCCGCCAGAAGCAGCCAACAATATTAACCCAGGCACGAATTTAGACGATCGAGATGGTGCGGGGAATCGTCCATCGCGTCTAATTCGCGTTACGGCGACAACCGATGGGACGGGTAATATTACCGCCGTACCGGGAAGCGAAGTAGTTTTGCTGGGTAAAAATAGCACTTGGCAATATACAAGTCGCCCGGATGGCAATAGCACCAATGATTCATCGATTCCGCCTTCAGGAATTAATAACGGCACTACAATTGTGGCGCCGCAAACGCTGCTCGAACGCGACGCCAACAACAACTTAACTAACAACATTCGCGACTATCTAGCAACCGATAGCGAATCCCACACCATCGGTGCAGTTCACTTTGGCAGCGATGGTGCTTTGTACGTTAGTAATGGCGATGGCACTTCCTACAATTTTGCCGATCCGCGCACCGTGCGGGTTCAAGACTTGAATAATCTTTCCGGAAAAATCCTCAGAATCGATCCAATTACAGGTGCAGGATTAGCCGATAATCCATTCTTTAATGGGGCTGATGGCGCGGATAACAATCGCGACAAAGTTTTCGATTATGGTCTGCGAAATCCGTTCCGCTTCACCTTCGATCCCGTGACTGGATTGCCAGTAATTGGCGATGTCGGTTGGACGCAATGGGAAGAAATTAACACAGGTCGAGGAGTGAATTTTGGTTGGCCTTATTATGAGGGTGGAAATGGTGTCAGCCTGCAACAATCGACAGGGTACGCTAATTTACCGGAAGCTCAGGCATTTTATAATAGCGGTCAATCGGTAACGGCTCCCATTTATGCTCGTAGCCATGCTAATGGAGCGATCGCTATCATCATGGGTGATTTTTATGACAACAATCGGCTGATTTATGGCGATGTTGGGGAAGGCAATATTTATGAAGCCACCCTCGATCAAAATCGCAATATCACCGGAATTCGGGTGTTTGATTCTGGGCTACCCAATGTAGTCGATATGGAAAAAGGCCCCGATGGCAATATGTACGGCGTCAATCTGGGGAACGGAACCATCTTCCGTTGGGTTCCTGCCTAGTTGGCGTGCGATCGCCTGTGGGTGGGTGCGATCGCCTGCCTTACGCTTAACCGGAAGTTCTGGCTTGCAGGTAATATCATGTCTGGTTGATTACCCGCAATCAGAAGCCGGGACACGGCATTATTAACGTTATCTGTTTGTCGGAGATATCTCTGATGCCGTGTCCCTACGCAACGACTCCGTGAGGTTTTTTGATCGTGGGCAATTCAACGGAGATCATATCATTCCTGACATTTCAAGCTGATTAATTGCCCGTAGCATCCAATTTATTAGCTACGCGCTCGTCCGCGAATGAGGTCGGTACGCCCGCTTGTAGCATGTAGAAGCAACCATTTAATCCACTGAAGGTGGTGCTGATGCCAGTAATTGATTTGCTCGCGAGGTTACCGGCGTAGGTTGTATCCAAGCCGTTGAATTTGAACATAAACATACCACCTATTTGAACCCATTTTCCGGCGGCACCCCCACCGATAGAAAATGTTCCATCAGCGTTAACGGTCATTGCCGTTGAGCTGTAACTGCCGTCACAACCCCAGTCGTAGAATAAAGTCCAATTTCCGGGAACAGCCATAATGTTTCCTCCTGAAGAATACATAGAGTCATATCGTTTCCAGTGGCATCGTACTTACTTTGTGTATGACCAATTACCAAGCTTGCAATTACCAAGCTTGCAATTAGCAAGAAAGCGCAACCGGATTTGATACGATTAACTCCTGTATAACCATTACCAAAACTGTTTACCAGTCGCTTTTTTTTGTTAGCATATTTGTGGTAGCTTTGTTGAGTGTCGCTCAAATGTGGGACTCTTCGCTTCAATCCAAAATCTAAAATTCCCCATGACCTATGCTGGCAATGCTTCTCGATGCACCCGGTAAACCTTCATCACCCTCTTCTCGTAAGAGTTGCGGAGGGATGAAGCAACTAGCCCAGAGGAAGCGTCAGAAATCCCAGCCTGCTGTCGGGGACGGGTGAAACCCCGACCTCCGCGTAGCAGGTCGGGGTAGTTCATTTGTCAATTAGCCGCCATTACTGGTCATGACAGTATGGGAGTCAAGCTGCTCATAGCTGGTGGTACAGCTATGGGTAGCGATACTAGGTTTTTGGGAAAAGTTGCTTTCGCCTGAGCAAAGCAACCTGAATTTGGAGGATAGGCGATCGCCCTCTACCCGTCAAGCTGGTAGGAGGCGGCGGCGTGGTGGGGAAAAAGCTCAAATCCAGATGGGGAGCGATCGCAAATCTCTAGAAACGATATATTAATAAATGTAAACACTTGTTTCACAAATCAGCATCAGAGTAAATTATGCTATTCGGATTTGGCAAAAAGCTATCCCTTCCTAAACCTGAAGAAGCTTTACCGGGAAGAAAAGAACAAATGCCAGTACCGGCGGCGCACTTTGTCAACGGTAATCGATTAAAGCCGCCGTTTCCAGAGGGAATGGAAATGGCAATGTTTGGTATGGGGTGTTTTTGGGGTGCAGAACGCAAATTCTGGCAACAGAATGGAGTTTATTCCACCGCAGTTGGTTATGCTGCGGGAGTAACGCCAAACCCAACTTATCAAGAAGTTTGTACGGGCATGACGGGTCACAATGAAGTAGTTTTTGTGGTGTACGATCCGAAAGTCATTAGTTACGAACAACTGTTGAAAGTGTTCTGGGAAAGTCACGATCCGACACAAGGAATGCGCCAAGGTAACGACGTGGGTACGCAATATCGTTCGGGAATTTATGTCTATTCCCCGGAGCAAAGAAAGCTGGCGGAAGCATCAAAAGAAACTTACGAGCAAGCGCTTAAAGCAGCAGGTTACGGAAAGATCGGCACGGAAATTTTAGATGCTCCCGAATTTTATTATGCGGAAGCATACCATCAACAGTACCTGGCTAAAAATCCCGGTGGTTATTGTGGTTTGGGAGGTACAAAAGTCTGCTACCCTGAGAATGTTTCATTAGGTAGTTAGTAACGCAAATTGCTAGTTATAAGTTGCGCTCTTGGTAATTGGTAATTGGTAATTGGGTTCATTGGCGGTCTTTCATAGTGACAATTACCCATTACCCAGCCAGAAACCCGGTTTCTTCATAGATTTCTCGCTGTCAAACGCAGGATTTTTCAGCTCACCAAAGTTTCAATGCCTTGGGATGTAACTAGCAACTTGAGTTAGTAGTGGGGACACGGCATCAGTAAATGTTGTAAATAACCCGACAATATTCCGATGCCTTGCCCTTTCCAGTTGCGTTTAACCCACCGTGGGTGTCGCCGCTTCGCGCATGAGTTCAGATGGCTGATAATTATCTGTAATTACTTGGGGGCAGCGCATACAAGCTGCTTTGCCTTCTTGCTTCCACCACCGACAATCTCGGCGAATAGAACAGGGGGGCAGTTCTTCTGCTACTGCTGGCAATTTCTCTACAACTCGCATTGCCAAACGGCAATCTTTGCCATCAAAATGCTGACAACCTTTAGTTGCACAAGGTGCGGCTGTGCGAAAAATTTCGGCGGGTGTAACTGGGCTGGCTTTTGCGATTAATTCCTCCGTAATCGGGAGGGGTTGTTTGAGATAAGCAACGCGGGGATCTGTTACCGTTCCGCCAATTACTCCGAATACAACACCATCGTCTGATTCTGGTCTGGCACTGGGGCAAAGCGTAGTTGTATCAACAACAATGTCTTGCATAAATTCAGCCTCTACTAAAAAGAATTTTTAACAATTGAAGGCTTAAACTAGAGGCAATGGTGGTGGGGCAATTTTCCCCATTATAAGCGGCGGACAAATAAACTTAATGGGTAGCTTTGTAGGTTGAATCGGCACGCAAATAGGATCCTTGGGCAGATAAATAGGATCTGCTTCTTCTAATACAATACTTTCAGTCTGACCCCCCGCGACTCTTGCCGCTTCCTCATCAGACAAAGTTTCCCAGCCGCTGCGTCGTGCGATCGCATTGGCAACGGCAT
>DNGG01000104.1 GCA_003486675.1 Cyanobacteria bacterium UBA11372 | reverse complement strand
CAAGTCGCTTTCCCGCTATAAATGCTTCCTGTATCCCACAATAATTTTTTTTGTTTTGTGGGGTGGGCATCCTGCCCGCCTCAAATATTTTTGCCAGCGGTCTACTATTGCTGGCGCTGGTAGAGGGACCAGTACAATCCTTTTTTCTGGATTAGTTCTGCGTGGGTTCCTTGTTCCATCAAAACTCCTTTATCTAAGACTAAAATCAAATCTGCCCGCTTGAGCGGATCAAAGCGATGGGCGATCCAAAAAACAGTTCGGTTCTGAAACATTCGTTGCAGGTTCTGCAAAACTTGTTGCTCGGTTTCGCTATCCAAAGCCGTAGTGGCTTCGTCTAAAATCAAGATGGGCGCTTGGGAAAGAAACAGGCGAGCAAGGTTAAGTCGCTGTCGCTGTCCGCCGGATAAAGCGGTGCCGCGTTCTCCTATATTGGTTTCGTAACCTTGGGGCAATTCGCTGATAAAATCGTGAGCAACTGCTAATCGAGCGGCTTCTACAACTTGCTCGGATGTAATGTCCAGATTGCCGAGGGTAATATTTTCCAAAATCGAAGAATTGAACAGAAAATCTTCTTGCAGAACGACGCCAATTTGTTGCCGCAAGGAAGCTATATCGGCAGTTTTAATATCAAAACCATCGAGCAAAATCCGCCCCGCTTCGGGTTGGTAGAGGCGTTGCAATAGTTTAGAAACGGTACTTTTTCCAGAACCACTGCGCCCGACTATTCCTACTAGCATACCGGGCTGGACTGTAAAGGAAATTCCCCGCAGGATGGCTTCTTGGTTGGGTCGATAGCGGAAGAAAACTTGGTCGAAAGTTACTTGTCCTTGCAAAGGTGGTAAAACTAAACCCGTTCCCGGTTCGGCTTCGGGGGCAACGTTGAGAATATCGCCAATTCGGTCTACGGAAAGCAGGACTTGTTGTAGATTTTGCCACAGTTGAACTAACCGCAACAAAGGTCCTGTGACTCTGGCAGAAAGCATTTGAAATGCTACCAATTGACCGACGGTAAACTCGTGTTCGATCGCCAATTTGGCTCCAAACCAAAGAATCAGCAGGGAGGAAAAACTGGTGAGAAAATTGGCGATGTTGTTGCTGATGTTAGAAGTAGTAGAAGCTTTGAAGCCGGTGCGGATGAAACGAGCAAACAATCCTTCCCAGCGATCGCGTGCTGTCTTCTCCGCACCATGAGCTTTCACCGCATGTATTCCCGTCAGCGTTTCTACCAAAAAAGACTGGGTATCAGCGCCGCGATTAAAGGTTTGATTCAGCCAGTGGCGCAGTACCGGCGTCGATACCAGCGTCAGAATAGCAAATAACGGCATCACCGCCAAGGCAACTAATGTCAGTTGCACGTTGTAATACAGCATCAGCGCCAGATACACCACCGCAAAGATAGAGTCTAAAACCACAGTTAAAGCAGTGCCGGTGAGAAACTGGCGGATGTGTTCGAGTTCTTGTACCCTGGCGACGGTATCTCCCACCCGCCGGGATTCAAAATAAGCCAAAGGCAGGCGCATCAGGTGGCGAAACACTTGGGCTGATAAACTCAGATCGAGGCGACGGGCGGTGTGGGTGAAAATAAATAGTCGCAAGATGCCCAAAAGCGCCTCGAAAGTAGCGACGCCTAGTAATGCGATCGCCATCACATCCAAAGTGGACAGGCTTTCCTGTACCATTACTTTGTCGATAATTACCTGAGTAATAATCGGCGTGGCTAACCCCAACAGTTGCAAGGTGAAAGAAGCTAGCAGCACCTCCAACAGCAATCCTCGGTAATTCCAAACTGCTGGTAAGAACCAGGATAGGTTGAATTTTTCCTGCCGCCGAATCGGTTCTATTGACCACAATTGCCCATCCCAAGCGGCTTCTAGCATTGAACGGGGGATGCTTTCGCAAGTTTGATTGGGGTGGGTGGGATTGGCGATGATGATGCGATCGCCTTTAACCCCATACAATACCACCCAATCTTTCTGTTCCCAATGCATCAACACTGGAAACGATATTTGCGGTAAATCATTCCAAGTTACTCGCAAGTGTTTCAGCTGCAACCCCAATTTTTCCCCAGTTTCCACCAAATGTTTGGGGCGCTGTCCCCGCAATTGGCGCTGCACCCAGTCGAGTTGCACTGGACATTGCCACTGTTGTGCCACCATTGTTAAACAAGCCGCCGCCGCGTTGAGGCTTTGCACAACAGGATAGCCCGATACCATCTGGGGTGCGTCGGGAGTTTGCGGTTCCAAACGCCTTCGCGCTTCCTGCCAAAACCGCTCGATTTGAGGGGAGGAAATTTCGCTCCAAAGTGCGGCATCCCAACTTAAAACTACCACTTCTTTGCTCGCAGCTACTGCTTTGAAGCCACCGGAAAGCTTGAGCAACTCGCCAAACCAATCTCCTGGCGCTAAAGTAGCTAGCGCTTTAGCCGCTTCTTCTTCCCGCCAGCGCACCTTACCCAAAACAACGACAAACTGGTTTTTCGGCACGCCTTTTGACCAAATTTTCTCCCCCAGCTTGTAGCGATGAGTCTGGGCTTGATTTTTGAAGTAAACTTGCTGTGCGGGACTCAACCAGCAAAGGGGCGGTTGATCCCAATTTAAGCTGTTACGTTCGTCTTCAACTTTTTTTAGATGACTTCCAGCTTGACCATCATCTGTTGCATCTTCTCGGTTATCCATAGCTCAAACAGCTCGTTTTGCAGAGCTTCACTTAGTTGAGCGTCTTCTAAGGAGGCTAGCAGAATTTGTTCTACTCGAAACAAACCCCAGCGGCCTTCCAATTCTAGCGGTCCAATCAATTCTCCAGGACTGGCTTGATCGATCGCTGCCCTGATTATATCTGGCAGCGTTCCCCGGCTCACCGGCCCCATCATGCCGTTGACTATTCGGTCTTCCGTGAGCGAATAATCTCTTGCCAGAGTTTCAAATGCAGTTCCCTCTTCAATTTGGCTGCGTAGTTCTTCAGCGAGTTCTCGTTCGGCAACAACAATCCGCGACAAAACCACTCGATCTAAAAAAATCTTACGTTCAATAAAGAATTCTTGCAGTTTTGGTGCGGTTACCTCAGCTTTGAGTTTGGCGAGTTTAAACCCAGAGGTAACTTGAGCGTGAAAAGTAGGATAATCCATCCGATTGCTGGCGAGCCATTCCTGGAACCGCTTGGGGTCAGTTAATTGACGTTGCAAGCGAAAATCAATCACCGCCTGCTCAATTAATACCGGGTCGATATTTAAATTATCTCTTTGTTTGAGTTCCTGCTCTAGGACGTACTCGCGCAGGATATCCCGCATAAAAGCCCCCAGTCTGCCAGATAGTTGCAAATATCGGATTGCTTGTGTCAGAGAAATGGGCTGGTCATTAATGGTCAGGAATGCTTGGGAGTCCATCGCGAACCAGATAGGTAGTTTTTCTATATCTATTATCCAGGACTTACGCACGACGAGGGCAGAAACCCGGTTTCGACCTCGATCTCTGGTTCCCTTTCCCAAGGATTTTTCATAGAAACCGGGTTTCTTTGCCTAAGTCCTATTATCCGGCAGCATTGTTAGCAGTCAGCACGCTAACCACGAGCCAAAGTACGATTACCGTAAGAGAAATTATCGTTAAAAGCACCCACGAAGCTGATGTGAATTGCGGGAAAGCCTCAGCTTGGCGAACTTTTTTCACTGCTAGCGAAATTCCCTCACGGTTATCTGGGGGAAGGTCGTCGCCAATAAAAAAGTTAACTTGACCATCTGATGTCAAGGTAAATGATGTACCTTCAGCCTTAGCAAGCGCCTGTTCCTCCTTCTCATATTTTCCCGTAGTGGGAACATTGATGCTAAATTCACCGGATGCAATATTATATTCATTCACCCACCCGGTGATACAGTTTTCTCCTTTGTCGTCGCATCCGGTCGTAAAATTCCATAGACTCCACGCATTATACTTTCCCCCTTGCGATTTGCCGATGACCGTGACCTCATAGGTTCCTGCTGTCAAGAACAGGGTGACTGCATTAGCTTTGTTATTGGTCTTTGCATCTATGTCAATAACAGTCGCAGGATCGGTCAAGGATGATGAGCTTTTAGAGGCTGTAACTTGTTTGTTCATAAATTTTTTCCCGTCGTCACTGGATTTTTTAATGCACAGTTTTCCAACTAACCCGATCTCAAGTTTTGCTGTTGGAGATTCAAATCAAGTTAATGTTTTAATCTTGCTGTCTTGATTTACAATTGTCAATATGTAAAACCGATAAAAATACCTTGATATTGTAAAATTTTATTACCAATAATTTTATTTGTTTGTAGCGAAATCTAAGCTACAGCTTAAAGATTGTAACTACCTTGAGGCCGCCTCTATGACAGCTAATACAGACATCCGCATTACTCCAACTGACGAACAAATTGCTAAAACCAAAAAAGCGATTGAAAGTTATTTTCTTAAATGGTGGGCTGACCCAAACAAACGAGAAAGTGCCTGCCCTTATTACCAAATTCACGAACCGGGGAAAGCAATTCGCGGTACTGTGATGGTTTTTCATGGCTTTGCTGCCAAACCAAAGCAGATGGAAATATTGGCAGATTACCTATTTCGTAACGAGTTCAATATTTATCAAATTCCTAGTGCTGGTCATGCTTTTCTACCGCCTGATAAATACTGGCCCCAAATCGATCTAAAGCCTGAATATTTTGAACCTTTGCGAGAAAGAGTCCGGAAAGATCCAGTTTTAGCAGACTTTTTCTCTCATGGTAGTGCTAATAATCTGTGGCAATTCCAGCGATTAAAGAAAAACCAGATGCTATCCCTGGTTACTCGTATATTGAAATTAGCTCCCAATATGGCGGATATCATATTGGCGATCGAGCGTTACAACGACCCAGATTTCAATCGCTATTTCACCTCTTCCCATATGAATTACCTGCAGGACGCTCAACAACGTTTGGCAGAATTGGATACAATGCCAGGGCCGATTTATACTGTGGGGCTATCCGTCGGAGGCGCGGTAGCTTTGGGGCTAGCCGCATCGCGACCGGATCGGATTAAAAAGGTAGTCGCCTATGCTCCTTTGCTGGAGGTTGAAAATGAAATCCTGGAGCGGTACATTAATTTAACCGGGCCATTAGACCTAAGACAATTTTCTTGGGAACAAAATGTTAGTTTTCCAGTAGGTTGTTTAACTGCGGCTAACCGCTTTGGTGCATTTGTTCGCAGCGATAAAAACCTGCAAGCTTTAAAGAATATTCCCACCTGTTTAGTGCTGACTGAACATGATGATGCTACGGATAACCAAGTACTCCAGAAATTTCATCATTCTCTGGGGGGTGAAGCTAAGGGTCATCGTTGCTATTTGTATGAAGCGAGCGATCTTGTGCCTCACCCGATGGTAGATCCAAGAGAAGTTAGTCAGGGGATGGTTAACCACTTCTGGAAGAATTTGTATCAGGAAACGTTTCGCTTTCTCACTAAGGGTGAGATTAATCCCAGTAAAATGAACAGTGTAGATCCAGCTGACGATCTGCCGCATCTTCCTTATTAGTAATCAGACGCCGGGACAAGGCACGATTAACGTTATCTGTTTGTCCGAGATATCTCTGATGCCGTGTCCCTACGCAACGACGAGGTGAGGTTTTTTTATTATGGACAATTCAACGGATATCATATGACAGTTGACAGTTGACAGTTGACAGTTACGCAGAGAAACCGGGTTTCACCTGAAAAATATTTTATGAAACTCTAGATCGCAGAAGAAACCCGGTTTCTAAGATCGGATTGCAAACTAGGAAAATTAATTTTTCCTTTCCCACTTTAAGGTGGGGCTAACAACCCATGGTTTCTGGTAATTAAATTCATATCATGTCCGGTCGATTACCCATAATTAGACGCCGGGACACGGCAAGATTAACGTTATCTGTTTGTCCGAGATATCTCTGATGCCGTGTCCCTACGCAACGACGAGGTGAGGTTTTTTTATTATGGTCAATCTGCTGGTAGGTCAACTTGAATGGCTAGCACATCTTCGGGCACTTGGCGGATTAGATTGCCGTAGGATGGTCTTTGCTGTTCTAGCGCCAGACAAGGGGGTAAAGAAGGGGGATGCGACCAAGATTGGTCGAATTCTGCCCACAAACGCCGCAACTGGGGGTTAATGGCACTGTCGGCTAAAATTCCGGTGGCGATTTGGTGGATTCCGAGTAAGTCTTGTAAGTTACCGCGCAGATAAATTTTGTCGGAAACTACTGCTGCATCTACGGTTAATTTGCCTGCGATCGCATCTCGCAATGTTTCGCTGTTACTGCGAAAATTGACCCCTGTTGACGCCACCGGATATGCGCTCTCGACTTGGAGTTGTTCGCCGCCAAAAGCTCCTACTCGCAACACAACCCCATCTAGGTCAATTACAGCAGTTTTTCCGTCTACTGTCTCTACCAATGCTTCCCAAGTTCCACCGCCAGTAGTTCGCAGGATTTCTACTAGGCGGTGCAGCCATTGAGCTAATTGAGCGTGACGTTCAAATGATTGACTTTGCATAAAATAAACGATCAAATTACCAGCGATCGCAACTACAAGCGGTTCTCTTTCAAGGGGATGCCTTGCACACCAATTTTATGATTGTTCGAGCAGCATGTCCACGAAATTATCAAGTTTGCGGCTGTTTAACTCTGCTGTTTCGGTGCCAAGTTCTTTCAAATCTTGGATGTTTGCTGCTGAGGCATTATCCATCTGCACCATTTTTGGTTTGGTCAGCCTCGGGTCAATTCTGAGATAACTCTTGGCTTGATTAATGCTGTCGTAAATTTGTTGCAGTTGATAATCAACCGTTTGGGAAACTCCCATCATCATAATTTCGATCAGTGGCTTTGGCCATTGAGCCAATCCCCAATCCTTGGCTTTGTTGTAGTCGTAATTCAGTGCCGTTTGCCCGGTTCCCAAAGACAGAATTAACAGATCTTTGGCTGTAATTTCGCTCAAGTCTTCTTTCTTTTTATCGCCTGCTTTGCTTTTCAAAATGAAGCCATCAGGGGTTTTGAAGAATTTAGCTTGAACTTCTGCATAGGCACAGAGGCTGGGATTGTTAGCAAAAACTCCCCCATCTACTAAGGGATAGCTTACCCCTGACAGGGATTTGGCTTTAGAAACTTCAAAGAAAGTTGGGGCAGCCGATGTAGCTCTTGCCACCTGTTGTACTAAGAAATCATTGCTATCGCCAAACACCACCGCATCATGCTGGGTGAAAAACTTAGGCTTTCCTCGTTGAATGTCATAAGAGGTGACCAAACAAGGTTTTAGCAGCTGACTTAGCTTTGTATCTCCCAAATATTGGAACAACAGGGTTTCCAAGTTGACAGCGGAATATTTTTCATCTAAAATCCCGTCTCCCGAACGCAGTCTTTGAGCCCTATCCAGCGCAAAAACTTTGTTGCCGTCTTTTAGATAAATATTTAGTGCTTCTTGTGCCGAATATTTAGGTCGCGGCAGACTAGGCTCGCTTGTATTCCCAGGAGTTAGATAAATACAGGTTAAAATTCCCCCCGTACTCGTTCCGGCAATCATGTCGAAGTAGTCGGCAATTTTGGCATCCGCATTGCCTGTTTTTTTAATGATTTTTTGTTCCAGCGCTACCACTATAGTTCCTGGAACTACGCCTCTGATTCCACCACCGTCAATCGAAAGAATTCGGAATTTAGCCATGGGGTAATTTTCTCCTTTTTTGGACTTGATTGGTTTAAATCAATTTTCCCAAAGCCTTGGGAGTATGCACGGCAGGGAAGTTAATTTTTCTACCCTTTTGCAGCCTTACTCTAGTGCAGGCGTGAAACACTTCTGCACGATTTTTGTCAGCACCTTCTATGAATTTTTACTCGCCACCTCAATATTCGCCCTCCGTCTAATCACTCAATAAATATGTATGCTTTTTTACAAGCGTTCAGATAAAATATATTTTTAGTTATATGAGTATAAAGGTATTAATAGATTAAAGCTTTTCGTTTTTTTCTACCTCAGAGCAAGTTAAAAATTTGATTATTATTAGAGATTTATGGTTGAGGATTTGTAAAGTATTTGGTAATTAATAGGCAATAGATAGCGCCGATGGGAAAAATAATCGGCGCGCGATCGCTCTGTCAATTCCCTTGCCTTGGCACCGCGTTCTCTAAATAAGTTTCGATCGCATCGCAAGCTGTCCCGACACCATTTTCTGCTTGGATTAAACGACCGAGTTCTGAAGCTTTGGCTGCATAACTGGGGTCAAATAGCAGATGTTTGAGTTCGGCAGCGATCCGATCTGCGGTACATTCGTGACGCGCGATCGCTCGCCCTACTCCCAATCGCACCATCCGCGCGGCGTTATCCGGCTGATCGTAGGCGAAGGGAACTACCAGCATCGGACGCGCTGCCCGCAACGCCTGGGCGGTTGTTCCCACACCACCGTGATGGACGATCGCTGCGGCACTCTTAAAAATCGCCTCGTGGGGAGCATAGTCAACGGCGATCGCTCCTTCTGGGAGTTGGTGGGATTTAATTTGGTGCGCCGCCTGTCCCATCATCAATACCGATCTGTAGCCTAATCGCTGAGCTGCAATAGCTCCCTCTAAATAAAAATTCCCTGGCGTCCACACCATTAACGAGCCTAAAGTAAAGACGACTGGAGGCGCACCTGCTTGCAAAAACTGCTCTAGTTCAGCAGACAAACCTTGACGATCTTGGCGATCTAGATAAGGAAATCCGGTAACCTTGGTTTGGGAAGGCCAATCTGGTTGAGGCGCGGCTAGCACTTGGGAGAATAAGGCTAGCACCAACTCCGGCGAATGCTGAGCTTCAAATAGAGGATCGCCTGAAGGGGGTAAACCGAGTTCGGCGCGCAACTGCCGCGCGGGTGCGCTCCAATAACGTGCCTGCCACCTAAAGGAACGCAGTATTCCATCGTTGGCAATTAAAGTTAAGGCACGTTCGTAAGCCGATGTCGGCTGGGGTGACAGCAGGCTATAAGCATCATAGGCAGACATAAACGATACGGGCGAAAGGACGGTGGAGACTCTGGGCGTCCCAGTGGTTTCCGATGCTAGAGTACCCGCAAAAGCAAGCAAGT
This sequence comes from Cyanobacteria bacterium UBA11372, assembly GCA_003486675.1. Classification (GTDB taxonomy): domain Bacteria; phylum Cyanobacteriota; class Cyanobacteriia; order Cyanobacteriales; family Aerosakkonemataceae; genus Microseira. The sequence continues at coordinate 5,716 of DNGG01000104.1, read as the reverse complement.
GGTGCGTCAACAACAAGTCTGCTTCCCTTACTACTGCCACCAAATCTTGATAAGTTGCCCGCAAATGAGGCGCGATCAGGTAGCTGATGCCGTAGTCAAGTGCTTGTTGGGAATCCCTCAGCAACTCGATAAACTCGCCCTCTTCGGCGACGTTGATTAACCCGTCAGGTCTAATGGCGCGAAACTCAATGCCTGCCGATTCGATCAGGTGGCGATAGATCTCGTTGGTGGCAATGACTGCACGATGTCCCCTTTGCCGCAACTCCCTAGCGATCGCCATGTAAGGATACAAATCGCCTAACGAGCCAAAGGTGGCGATCGCTATATATTTGCTCGTTTTTTTGCCGTTTTTCGCGCTCGATGCGACTTTGGCTGGGTGATTTATCACGTTCTACTCCCGCTATTTGAAGATTAATTAACAACAACTTTTCATCTTAACTTTTTAGTTGTGTAACTCTATATTTTTTGAACTACTTTTCCTACTTTTCCTACCTGTTATTGCTCGGCATAAATTCCCAGCCTTTGATAAATTTTGTCAATACATTAAAGTTTTGTTAAGACGAGTTATGCATTTGCCAAAAAAATATTATTATACTCATAATAATTGTGAAACAAGCAATAAAAGAATGGCAAAAACCACCAGTGGCAGTACAGGCGCTCAAGTGGCAACAGCAGTGGAAAAGCTAACGCGGCAGAGTGGGTTAAAAAAGTTACCGGAGGCAAGGAGATCGCCGAGTCTAATAAAGTATAGGTTATGGTATGATGAGATTGGTAGAAAAGTCGGGCTTTGGGATAACTATTTTAGGATCGGAATTGCTATACCTACGCTCTGAAAAAATTTACGGCATCAAGTTATTAGTGAGCAACATTGTTCAATCGAAAAGGAGAAAGATAAGATGTTAAACTTTTGGAAAAATCAAATAAAAAAGCTGACAGAACAGGCAAAAACGACAGCGCCTAGTGCCGAGTCACAGGAATCAAGGTCACAGGAATCAAGTAGTAGTGCTGGCTACTATTTAATCAGAAGTAAGTTCAATGGCATGGTGTTGGATATTGCAGGCAACAACCCAGAACCTAATGCTAACGTTGTAGTTCACCCAGTTCAAGGGACTTATGGTTCAGCTAATCAGCAATGGCAAATTACGGGAAATGGGTTAATAAAAAGTAGGCTAAACGGCTTCGTCCTAGATATTGAAGCAAGCAACACAGAACCTTTTACCCCTGTTGTCGTTAACCCAGTAAACGGTAGTGACGGGACGCAGAACCAGCAATGGACAAATAGTAAAGAAGGGTTGATCAAAAGTAAGCTCAATGGCTTAGTGCTGGATATTCTAGGAAGTATGAACGATCCTTTTACCCCCGTGGTAATGTACCATGTCAACGAAACAAACGGAACGCCCAATCAGCAATGGGAATTTGTGCCGATTCCGGCAGAAGGTTTAGCAGAACCTTTATCGACATAAAAGCCAATAGGAGGAACGCTGGATGCTACAAATTTTGAGAGCTAGCCGCTCAACAAAAACCGCCTACATCGGTTGACAATAGTAGCAAAAAACAGCAAAGGCTGATGGCTCAAGGAATTATTTTGTATAAAAATAGAGAAAATAAATGCTGCTCGAATTTTTCTTATTTGCGGTCTATTTCGGCTTTTTCAGTTGGTTAACGTACAAACCTAACCGCAATGGAGTAAGTCAATCAAAATTACTTCTGCCACCAGGTGGTGAAGCGATTGAAATTGTCACGGCGACACCAAAGGAACAAGTGCATAACCAACCCTTAGTCGCTGTAGAAGTCAATCTCAGCAACACGATTAAAAACGAATATATATCGTCTCGGCTGACTTCTAGGCAAGAGGTTGAGGAGAATAGCAATCAGCTCGGTAGAAACGAGTTAGCGATCGCTTTAGGTAACCAGTCAAGACAAAACCTTAAGGTGGAGGAAATCCCAACAACTTCAACAGAAGAATTGAACTATGACAATCAAATTATTAATGAAGCAGTAGAGCAATCCCGGATAGCAGTAGTTCAGAAAATTAAAGAATTCGTTGAAACTAAAAATAATATATCAGGTTCTTATAAACCATTGTATGAATTGTTGACGGATTACCCATTCCGAATCGGCAAAATGTTGCGCCCCACGATGTGCATCAGCGTCGCGAGATCGGTGGGAGGAATGGGACAAGATGCGTTAACATCCGCAGCAGCTTTAGAACTTTATCACAACGCTTTTCTGATTCACGATGACATTGAAGACGGTTCCGAATCGCGACGGGGGAAGGGAACTTTACACCAAATAATAGGCATTCCCCGCGCGATTAATGTAGGGGATGCAACAAACGTTTTAGCCGTAGGTTTATTGTTAGAAAATTTATCGGCAATCGGAGTCTCCAAAGCGCTAAACGTGCTGCATGAAATCGAGTTCATGGCGCAACAATCTGTCGAAGGACAGGCGATGGAATTAGATTGGGTAGCCACCAACGCCTCAAATCTAACCGACCAAGACTATTTTAAAATGTGCGTCAAAAAAACTTGCTGGTATACGTTTATTACACCCTGCCGAATTGGTTTGATTGTCGGACATCCATCAGCAAGTGGGAAGGATTTGGTTAAACAGTTGGCGGGGGTAACTCAATTTGGCATGATTTTAGGAATTGCGTTTCAAATTCAAGACGATTTGTTGAATTTGCAGGGTCAAATAGAAACCTATGGAAAAGAAATAGGGGGAGATATTTACGAAGGGAAACGCACGTTAATGCTAAATCACGTTTTGGCACAGAGTGGGAAAGCGGCTGAGCAAATATTAGAAATTTTAGCCTTACCCCGCGAGCAAAAAACACCAGAACATCTGGCATTTATTATGGAACAAATGCAGCGGTGTGGTAGTATCGAACATGGGTGGAAAGTGGCGCGATCGCTAGCCAAAAAAGCCGAAGAAATTTTTGATAGTCTAGATTTTCTTCGGGCATCAACTCCCCTACGCCCGGAAGAACAATGGGTATGCCCAGTCCACGACGGGCGATTTATTAAAGAACTAATCAACTATGTAATCTACCGCAATGTGTGAAGCCAGTATGAGAAACCCGGTTTCTGCGTTGATGTCTAGTTCGCTTGCCCAAGGATGTTCAGAGAAACCGGGTTTCTGGGTGGAAAAGAAAAGCCCAAAAAAGTATCAGAAACCGGGTTTATGCATTGATATCTCGTTGCCAAACCAACGATTGTCGTAGAAACCCGGTTTCTTTGCCTAAGTCCTGAAGTAGTAAAATAAGAGAAATTAAATGAGTGGCTTTCCCCAATTGAAAATAAAAATAAATCCAGGATCAACCTTGGTTATCGAATTGTTAATTGATAGCCAAATAGCAGAAAAATTATTGTTTCGTCCAACCATAGATGATTGGATAGTAGATAACGGTGAAATTCTGTATATAACCAGTAGCATTCAACCAGCTTATATCTATCTAGAAAAAAACAAATTTACCCAAAAAATAACAGTTAAAATACCTTTTATATTGCCACCAGGACAGAGTATCAAAAGTTGGTTACGCTTTCCGGGATTGGTTGAAGAAGCGATTCCCATCTCACTAGAAATTGTGACACCAGAATCGGGAAAAGATCGACATCAAACCGTTGAAGTTTCCTTGCCAGTGACTTTACCCGGCACTGCGATTGGAGGAAACTTGTTGCCCACCGCCGTAGATCAAACAACAGCCGGATGTTTTGGTTTGATATCAGGAGTGATGGATCTAGATAAACTGCCATCGCGGTGGTTTGCGGCGGAACTTATAGAGATTTTGTGTCAGAAAGGAGAGGAATACGCCCAAACAGAATCGGGGGCGGAGTTAATTGGTAGACTAAAGAAAACAGCCTGGTTTGAAAAGAAAGCGATCGCTTTCGCAACCGCGCAAATACCCAACTGGATCGCCGATAGCCTCAAAACTACCAATATCATCTTCGGAGGTCATAGCTTAGTCAATATTTGGGAACAATGGCTGTTAAGTCTGGCACCAGGAACAAAAGCAGAAGTTTTCATCGCCAAACAAGAAAGATCTGCCGAAAATTGGTTGGCGGGGATACTTTTAGGACTAGGGCAAATCTCCCCTAGAATTGCTAACAAATTGCAAGCTATTGCTGCTGGGGAAAGCTTGAACGGCGAAAGCGCTAACAATTTCATCTTGGCACTACCAGATTTAGATAACCTTCCAGCCCGTTGGCTAGTAGTAGAATTGATACTTTTGCTGTGCATTCAAGGGGACAAATACGGACAAACCAAAGCCGGGAAAGAATTATTAATCCAGTTAAACCAAACCGATTTCTTTAACAACGGAGTAATAGCTTTCGCCGCCGCACAAGTCCCCCGTTGGCTAACCATAACTCAGCAAGCCGCATCAGCCTATCACGCTTCAGTTGGCACTAAAATCGGTCAAGGTGGGTTGCTGCCAATGGCAGAACAATGGCTTTTAGGTGAGATAAAAAGTGAAATTTCTGTATCCGGTGCGATGGCAGACGCCTTCATAGAATCGATGGGTATGGATGCAAAAAGCTGGTTTAGTTGCGTTGTTTTGGGACTAGGGGTATTATCGCCAAGAATGGGTGGTGTATTGAGTGCGATCGCGAAGCGTGCCGTCAGGCGTATCGCTGCGGATCAAACAACAACTTCCCTCCCCTCTCCAACAGCTTCCCAACAAGCCAAAAAAGGCAATCTTTTCCCAGAAGGAGGATCGCTACAAAGATGACCATCGACGAACAATTGCTAACCCGCGTTGAAGCCTTACGCATTCCTTTAGATGACCCCGCCTCCCCCATAGACTGGAAAGATTGGTATCACTTTCTCCTCTTAGATAGAGAGGGAAAAGTGCGAATACTGGTCAACATTACCTTGATTGGTAGACCAGGACAAGGAGAAATTCAAGTAAGCTTTTTAGTCAACATAGCCAACGAACAACTTGCCCCAGAATACCAAATCGATGCAATCCTACCAACCTTCGGTACAGCCTTCAGCTTAGAATGGCAATCCGACATGGTGCGGCAAAATCCCTTGCGGATTCAAGGAGAAGGAATCTTGCTAGAAATTAACGGCAAGCACTCAACAATAGAAGTCCAAGATCCAAGAATGCAATTATCGATTCGCTTGCAAGGAGAAGCCCAAGCCGAACCCTTATTAGTCACAGAAAATTCACCTTTCGGCACAGGTTTTATCGGCTGGGGTATAGTACCCGGCTTGCAACTGACGGGAGAATTATCAGTAGGCGGGCAAAACTTCAATATCGAACCAAATTGGTATAGCTACCACGATCGAAACTTTGGTCGCTTTCGTTGGGGAGACGATATTGGTTGGGAATGGTTTGTCGCCTTTGCTACTTGCGAAGACGGCAGAAAATTAACCTTAGTTCTAGACCAACCCAGCAACAAAGACCATTCTTTAAAAGGCTTATCCTACATTTTTGTATATATAGATAACGAATTATACAAAATATTTCTCGGTGCTAGTTTACGCATTAATTGGAACTGGTCCCGCGACCCAATATTACCCGTGCGCCTACCTGGAAACATGGCTTCCTTGTTTAGCGATCGCACAATAAAAGTCCCCGAAACATTGCAAGTCGAAGCCACCGATCTACAAGAGAGATTATTACTAAACGTCAATTTTGATACCGCAATAGAGCTAGTAGTTCCCGACAACCAAAACCGCCAATACACCTTCATTGAAGAAGTAACAGGCA
>DNGG01000316.1:11340-13184 GCA_003486675.1 Cyanobacteria bacterium UBA11372 | reverse complement strand
ATGCGCTGCACGATGAATATCGCGATGAACCGGGTACGGCGATCGAAGCGGATTTCTATCACGCGAATCAGTTTTTGCCTTTAAGCGATGAAGAAATTGTGCCGATTGTGCAGCGGGATTTAGCCGCCTGCGTTCCGGCTTTTGGGCAAGCAAAAGTTATCGATAGCAGCGTCATTCGATTACCTCGTGCGGTGACCCATTTTGCACCGGGTAGCTATCAGTATATGCTGCCTGCGGTGACGAGTTTTGAAAATGCCTTTATGAGTGGGGATTGGATTGTTAACCGTCACGGTTCTTGGTCACAAGAAAAGGCTTATGTGACAGGTTTGGAAGCAGCGAATTTAGTTATCGATCGCTTCGGGCAGGGAAGTAAAGCAGAAATTATCCCTGTGGAGGCGGATGAATTGCACATTCAGATGGCGCGATCGCTTAACCAATCGATCCGCCATACTCTGAGTTCTTTCTTACCCAATTTCTGGTTGCCTTAATCCGTAGGGGCACGCATCTGTGCGCCTCTTCTGACTACCGGGCTACCATCCCACCCCTGCCCGATCCCCGATCTGATCTTGTGCCGGTGGGCAGGTGTGCAGGTGGGAGGTAAAAAAACTGCGATCGCACAATCGACTATAGGGAATTTCAAATGGGTGATATCATGTCCGGTTGCATCGGCATCGCGGGGGGGGCGGGTTTATAAAGACAATTCACTTGGTATCAAAGGTTTCTCGTAAAACCCGCCCCAAAGACGCTATTAACTATTGCTTTCCGATACAAGCGGACATGATATGAGGTACAGCCAAACGGCTTTGTTTGTCAAGCGGGCACCCTTAAGGGTGCCCCCACACCGCTGTGAGTGTACCTCATACGGCTGCAAACCGCTGTATATACAACCGATGCTAGCGGACTCGATATAACGGGCGCGAGCGCCCCATCTTAGCGTTAGTTATCTTAAATTAAACATTTGATACAAAAATATTGAATTTTAATAAAATTTCTGCTGTTTTTATAAAATTTCTGTAAATAATATCCTCATAAGTGGCGCATTCTCGTTGTACATCGGGTACTGACGCTTGCCAGAATGGATGAATCTGCTATATGATTCAAATCACAGGGTGCAATTGATTTGAGTCACAGGCTGAAACCGCCTCAGATCGCTTCTGCAACCGGAAGCGATCGCACTCAAGCAGAGACAGCGATCGCAAATTGCCAGGGAGTTGGATCGCAACTCGTGCCGGGATTTTCCCGGATATTTAACTTTATGAACTTCTTGCGAACAGATCTAGAACAGGTGAAGCTCTAGTAAAAATACGTTGTTTAACTAGAAATAAACACCTATACTTTATGCTCCACAGAAGTTCACTCCCTAGTGTTCCCATTTATTGATGGATTTAAAACGCCCGAACTATGTTGTTAACTAGCCAAAGACAATCCTTACCCCAATCTTCTGCCTTCAAAGCCGACATTGAGCAAATTCCTGGACGCTATAAAGGCTGGTCGATCAGTACAAAACTGATAAACGGTAAACTATGGTTGCGCTGGCAACACCCAAAAGAAAACTTGCCTCGCTACGGTTGTCTCGTCGGCGAAGACGGTTTGACTGCAACCATCGACCACGTCAGAATGATGATTGACCTGATGATTAAGTTAGAGTCAGAAGTCCAAAAACACAAACATCTTCAGCAATGGTAGAAAAGCAACCTCAGCACCGCTATCTTGAGCCACTGGCAATTCTAAAATAAGGTATCTATCTGGATAGCAATTATGCTGAGTTCTACGTTGGAACTATTGGAAACAGCCCGCCGCAATATCTACGCCATCGGCGCGTTTAATGTCTATAACTTGGAAGG
>DNGG01000316.1:10203-11142 GCA_003486675.1 Cyanobacteria bacterium UBA11372 | reverse complement strand
TTTAATGTCTATAACTTGGAAGGGGTAAAAGCAGTGATAGGAGCGGCTGAGGCGCACCAAAGCCCAGCCATGCTGCAAATTCACCCTAGTTCCCTCAAAGCTGGCGGATCTCCTCTAGTTGCGCTGTGTTTGGAAGCAGCGCGCGCCGCCACAGTACCGATATCAGTTCACTTAGATCACAGCACTTCAGCTAAGGCAATTAAAACCGCATTGGCAGCGGGGATGAATTCGATTATGGCAGATGGTTCTCATTTACCTTATAGCGAGAACTTAGAATTTACAAAAGAAATGACCGAGTTAGCCCATACTTATGGGGCAGCAGTGGAAGCAGAAATTGGCAGAATTAGCGGCACAGAAGATGGTTTAAGCATCGCCGAAAAAGAAGCGAAAATGACCGATCCTTTTCAAGCGGTTGAATTTGTAGCGGCAACGGGGGTGGATGCTTTAGCCGTTACAATTGGTAACGTGCATGGGGAATATCGCAGCGAACCCAGATTAGATTTTGACCGACTGGCAAAAATTCGCAAGTTGATTAGCATTCCCTTAGTATTACACGGCGCTTCCGGTTTACCGGCATCGATGATTAGCAAGTCGATACAATTAGGCGTATGCAAGTTTAACGTCAATACTGAAGTACGTCAGGCTTATATGCGATCTTTAAAAGAACAGTTGGATGCGTCTAAAACCCCCGATTTACTAGATTTGACGGGAAATGCGATCGCATCAATGCAAGCGGTAGTTGCAGAAAAGTTGCAACTATTCGGCTCGGTAGGTAAAGCCCACCTGCATCAATCTCCCTACGCCCAAATGCTGGCACGAGCAATGGCAAATTGAAGATTGAGGAAAATTGCAGATTGCAGATTGAAGAATTGCAGATTTTAGCAGAAATAACGCTTTAAATCTGCAATTCTTCAATCTCATATCATGTCCGGTTGCATC
>DNGG01000316.1:338-10004 GCA_003486675.1 Cyanobacteria bacterium UBA11372 | reverse complement strand
CGCTCATGGCGGGTTTATTAACATAATTCGCTTGGGTTCAAAGGTGACTGGTAAAACCCACACCGTAAACACCATTAACCATATAATTCCGATGCCACCGGAAACGATATCAAATCTCAAATCCCATCAATCTGCAATCTGAAATCTAAAATCTGAAATTCTCTACAATCTTTCTAGAACTGCTTCAGCTTTGCTGATTTCAAATGTTTTAGGTGGATCGATTTGCAGGGATTTGACGACACCGTCTTCAACTATCATGGCGTAGCGTTGCGATCGCACGCCCAAACCCTTGCCGCGCAAGTCTAATTCTAACCCCAGTGCCTTGGTAAATTCACCATCTCCGTCGGCAAGCATCATTATTTTATCGCCGACATTCTGATTTTTACCCCAAGCATCCATCACAAAAACATCGTTAACGGCGATGCAGGCGATGGTATTGACGCCTCTAGCTTTAATTTCATCGGCATAGGTAATAAAACCGGGCAAATGCTGTTCGGAACAGGTGGGCGTAAACGCACCGGGAACTGCAAACAAAACAACTTTTTTCCCTTTGAATAATTCGTCAGTTGATATGGTTTGACGCCCATCAGCGGTCATCGTTAACAAATTAACCGATGGAATTTTATCGCCAACTTGAATAGTCATAAGCGTTCCCCTCTCTGATTTAACAGTCTATCACTATTGTCGCACCCTTGTTGACGCGGCGAGTCAGCAACTTGAATAAGTTGATAAATTAGACATGGCTCTAGAGGAGAGAAAACTGTGAGCAATCTCGGTAAAAAAAGATTAGAAGCTGCCTTAGCAATTGCCGGTTACGCTGTTGCTAGCGGCACCGCCTCCGCCGCACCAACTCCCGGCGTAGAAGTTCCCAAACAGTTAGTGTTAACGGCTTCTGATGTGTTAATGTATACCACGATCTGGAAAATCTATTTTGAGGAAGATTTAACCAGAAAGGCGCTTTTAGAAATGTTGGCAGAAATTGGTTTAGTCACCGTTGCGGCAACGGGAACGGCTTATATTGTGTCTAAAGTAAGCTCAGCAATATTATGTGAAATTACAGATTGGTTTGGACCAATGGGATGGGGAATTTCAGCTGCGATCGCATCTTCCCTCACGGGTATATTTGGCGCTGTATGGGCGCTATATTGCGATTATCTGTACTCTCAAAAGCAACCATCTCCCGCTTAATTCTAGTTCCCAGGCGGGAGCCTGGGAACGTTAAAGCGTGGGCTGCTGCCTCGCTTGACAAAAATTTGACTATGAAAAAATAGCTTTGTGCAAGAAAAAAACAGCCTGGGTAACGCACCAGGCTGCTGGGGTTGTACTTTACCAAGACAAATGTACTATAAAACAGGCGAGTTGTGAAAGCAGGGGAAATATTTGATTTGGCTCTTGGGCGATCGCGCGACCAGATTTGGCATACTTGACAAATTGAGGTAATCATCAGTGCATCTTCTGGAGAACTTGATATGCAACAGCCAACATCAGTCTCTAAGCACAAGCATATTGTTTTAACTTCCCACCCTGGCAGATCCGGGGCGAAAGCGATACAGATTCGTTGGGGGGAGCGAGAGCCGCTGCAAAGGGGGCCGATAATAGGGACATTGGGAAACGCTTCCCATCGTAACGCGATCGGCACCCATTCAGGTTCCTATGCAGTATATCGGGCACTAGCGATCGCATCTGGAAGCCTTCAGAGCGATCATCGGGCAGACTTGACCAATACCGCCCCCGTTGTGCAAATTGGGCCATATCCGAGTTGGTTCGATCCGCAAAAAATTGTTTCCCTCGATCCGTTTGGGGCGATGGTGGGAGAAGCATACGCCGAGTATTACGAACAAGGATACGATATTCGCCCCACGATCGCGATTACCAAAGCGCACATTACCCTGCCCGAATTGCAAGATTGCATTGCCAAAGGGCGCTTGCAAGTTGACGGCGAAATCTTAAAAAGCAACGGTAGCTTGGTGGTAACAAAAGCTGCCATCGATCCAGTTTGGTACTTACCAGGAATTGCCCACCGACTCGGCGTCAAAGAAAGCGACTTGCGCCGCATTCTATTTCAGCAAACAGGGGGAATGTTCCCCGAACTGGTAACGCGCCCGGATTTGCACGCTTTCTTACCCCCCATCGGTGGAACTACGGTTTATATTATTGGCGATGTAGCAGCTATTACAGACCAAAACAAACCGCTAGCCGTGCGAGTCCACGATGAGTGCAACGGTTCAGATGTCTTTGGTTCGGATATTTGTACCTGTCGTCCTTATTTAGTGCATGGAATAGAAGTTTGCATCCAGACTGCACAATCAGGGGGAGCGGGTGTAATCGTATACTTGCGAAAAGAAGGCAGGGCGTTAGGGGAAGTGACCAAATTTTTGGTTTACAATGCCCGCAAGCGCCAGGAAGGAGGCGATCGCGCCGATGCCTACTTCACGCGCACCGAATGCGTCGCCGGGGTGCAAGATATGCGCTTCCAAGAATTAATGCCAGATATACTGCACTGGTTGGGAATTACTCGGATCGATCGCTTAGTGTCGATGAGCGATATGAAATATAATGCGATCGTCAATTCTGGAATTGAAGTCATCGAACGCATTCCAATACCAGAAGATTGGATTCCCGCCGATGCACAGGTAGAAATTGCTGCCAAGAAAGCGGCGGGTTATTACACGCCAGATATCGTGCCGGATGCGGCAATGTTGGCAGAAATTAAAGGTAGAAACTTGACAGATTAGCTAGTTCGGCGGGAATCCCCACACCATAATCTTTGATTTGGTGTGGGATGAAAGCCAGGGCTGTTGACGACGCTCCCTGAACGAATAGGCGTAGCCAATAGAGTTGCAAAGATGGAGGAAACAGCCAATTAATCTATCGGACAAACCGGGAACTTTTGAGCTACTTTTGCGATCATAGTTGGTGAAGCGCGATCAATGTCTCATGTTAAGAGCAGTCAAGGTACGAATTTATCCAACTCAACAGCAAGAAACTCACTTGGCGCAAGCCTTTGGGTGTGTACGTTGGGTGTGGAATCATTCCTTGGTCACGATGTCTCAAACCTACAAAGACACAGGTAAAGGGATCTCGGCTCTGACCATGAAAAAGATGATCCCGGTTTGGAAAACTGAATACGAATGGTTGACGGAATGCTACTCCCAATGCTTGCAGTCTTCGGTGTTGAACCTGTCGCAAGCATTCGGCAATTTCTTTGACGGTCGTGCTGGTTATCCGACGTTCAAAACCCGTCATGGCAGACAATCCTTGCAATATCCTCAGAACGTAAAAGTCAAGAGTGATTCAGAGATTAAATTCCCTGGCAATTTGGGCGTTGTTAAAGCCAAAGTACATCGAACGATCAAGGGAACTATCAAAACCGTAACGGTTTCTCGACTCACGGACGGACGCTACTATGCTTCGCTGTTGGTGGATGATGGCATTGAAAAACCTGAATCCAGTGACGAGGGGAAGGCCGTTGGGATTGATTTGGGACTGACTGACTTTGCCGTGACTTCTGATGGCTCAAAGTTCCAAAATCCACGCCACCTGAAAAAGCATCTTGGCAACCTGAAACGGAAGCAGCGCAAATTGTCGCGCAAAAAGGACAAGACGACTAACAAACGGCGTAAAGCCCAAAAAGCGTTGGCGCGTGTGCACTCAAAAATCTCTAGAGTCAGAGAAGACTTCCTTCACAAACTATCCCGCAAGATAGTCAACGAAAACCAAGTGATTGTGGTGGAAGATCTCGCACTGAAGAATATGGTGAAAAACCATAACCTAGCCAAAGCCATCAGTGATGTAGGCTGGGGGACGTTTCAAACCATGCTCAAGTACAAGGCTCTTCAAGACGGCAAAATCTATCTAGAAGTGGGTAGATTCTTTCCATCGTCTCACCTTTGTTCCAACACACTGCTCAAGGTAAACAAGATCGATCTGAGTGTCCGGATATTTGATTGTCCTCATTGTGGACAACGCCACGATCGAGACATTAATGCCGCCATCAATATCAGAAATGAAGGCTTGCGGATATTGGCGTTGGGAACCAGCGCTACTGCCCTTGGAGGCAATGTAAGACCAAAACCGTATGGACGTAAGTCTACTACGGTAGAGGCAGTTGCCGATGAATTGGGAAGCCCACGCCATACCGCAAGCGCGGTTGGCGTGTGGTAGTTCACTTATAGTCTTTATGACAAACCTTTCCCCGCACGTCGCTGCCTGCGAACAACTGTTAAAAGTGCTTGAACCCAAACCAGATATTGTCGTTGAAACCATCGACACTAAAGAGCGCCTGGAAAAACTCTGGCGAATTGACAGCGAAGCTTACGGAAACTGTAGTTTAACCTTAGAGGAATTTTCTGCCTGGTGGCGACGCTACGAGTTTGGTTGCAGAAATTTGAAGCTGACTTGCGAAACAGAAGCGCTTACAGTGTTCCGAACTAGGGGGCTTTAGTGCATCCAAAAGATTTCGTTGCCAAGTGGCTCCTGACTCGGCAAGAGCTTGCCCAATTGACGGGCAAAAGTCCTGATACTGTATATCACTGGTTCGTAGAGGGAAGCAGTCAGCGTCCTGTTCCACCAGAAACGATCAATTATTTGTCTTTGTTGGATTTGATTTGGACACAGCGACAGACTTTAGAGCAGGGCTTACCGCCGCACATTAACGCATTGTACGAGCTTTCAAGGTCGAGACAGTCCGAAAATAAGTTGTCATAATGACAAATTTATTATCGGCTTGAAGACAAAGCGATCGCACCACGCCTGCACAGCTAAATGCGATCGCTACCTACGAGAGATAAATCAAGAGGTAAATCAATGATGACAAACTTTGGCCTCGGTCGGGGAACGGTACTAAATTCCCCGCCGCAATTTGTTTACGCACTGAGAGATCGCTATTCGTTACCGTCCTCTCTTACCAGCTGGTTAAAAAGCTCCTCTGGGGTTATTCCCAGTCGGTTGGCTTCTACGATTAACCGCTGCTCGTCTTCGTACCACCACCGCAAGATATAGGCTGTCATCGCTTGTTGCCCATTGCCTCCTATGGAACGGTTTTTGAGCTTGCAGCCTACTTTGAACTTGGCGTAGTCCAAGCTTGATAGAGGCGCAGTCTGAATTCTGGTGTTTGGAAAGTTGGGCAAGTTGATTTTGGTGTAATCCAGGGAAGAATCTTTGGGACTCACAGGTTCAGTCATGGTTTAATGGTAGGTTACAGGTGGTTTATTGGTGAATTACCTGCTAGGATACCAAAAAGCGATCGCACCCCGCCTGGACAGCTCGATGCGATCGCTACCTACAAGAGATAAATCAAGAGGTACATCAATGATGACAAACTTTGGCCTCGGCTGGGGAACGACACTAAGTTTCCCGCCACAATTCGTTTACGCACAAACTCAGGGCTTCGTACCTGGGGGAGGCGATACTTTGCCGTCAGTCATTCCTGGTGTAGGCAAAGAGCCAGTAGCCTCTGATGGCTATGAAGTTGTGAGGGTAATGGTTTTTGGTTCGCACTACGGTGTTAACTACACCATTCGTTGGCTTTACAAGCTCAATTTCGCTCAGATCGGTGAATGGAGTTTTCTCATGCCTGCTCCCAACGGGGAAGTCATGAGCATTTTAACCAAGCGAATCCCGCTCCATCGCAATACGTAAAAAACTTACCAAAATCTGGAAAGCCTTACATTGTAATGGTTTTAGACGGAGGTTGCCCCCTGGGGGCAACCTCTGTTTAGCTAAGCCTATGGTTGCTCAAAGCAAGACTCATAGCACAAGCACGTCAATCCCTTGACGCTGAATCAAAAAATCGTTACATTAATTTACATAAGTTAACAGATAGCAGAGAGCAAACTATGTACACCACTAACAACGAAGGTCTTTTCAACAACTACGCTGCTGAACCCGCTATGTATTATGCTGAATACCCCTCAACCGAACAGCAACAGCGCTATGCTTTTCAAGGTGCTGCCGCGATTCTCCTCGTTTCGTTGTTGGTTTTGACTGCATTCGGCGTCAGCTAGGAATATCAGAATTTTCACCAGAGTTAACCAGATCGCTCATTGAATTTCTCCCTATTGTTTGAACCCCAGCCTGCAACCTGGGGTTTTTTCTGTTTGATGTAGGTGGAAAAACATAGAACCGCCCCAGGGGTGGGGCGGCTTTTTTTATGGGGTTGGTGGGCGCTAGCTTTCCACGATTTCTTCGGGCGATATCTTCTTCGCTTCCCCTTTAAGGATTTGATTCCAGAGCTTTTCCGGTTCTATGCCTCAGTACGAGCGATGATCTGGAGTTCGACTGTTAGGGAATCACCGCCCTAAAAGTGCGGTGAGGATGTCAACAAATCCTATTTTCCGAGCATCACATTTTTGCCACAAAAAAGTTTTCACTAACAGCTAACTGAAACACGATCGGGACTTACGCAAAGAAACCGAGTTTCTAGGAAAAATAATCGATTTGGAACCAGAGATTGGCACAGAAACAAAGGTGATAGGTCGCCCAAGCGTAAATCCCGATTGCGATCGCACCCGGCAAATCCTTACCCGCTCAGTGCTGCCGGTCACACGAAGCTCCCAGGGTTCCCGTATTATTTAAGAGGTGGATGAGGAGCGAAGCGTGAGGATTGATAAAAATAAAGCAATTGGACAAGCTAAGCAAATCCAAGTTTGTTTTTCGTTGCTTTTGCCGATTGCTGTGTTGCTGATACCCGGAAGCGCGATCGCTCAACAAGCAAGACTAGGCGTCGTCAGAAGTCAAGAAAATTCTACCCAATGGGGAGGAATCATCAACCGCCTCAATGCTAGCGGCGTTCCCTACTGCATTGTTGACTTGCAAAATATCAGATCCGAGGCAGATTTAGCAGGGCCAGCGGTGCTATTTTTGCCCAACGTAGAAAGCTTGAATCAGCAACAAGCGATCGCTCTCGAAGCATGGATGAGCAAAGGCGGTCGCGTTATCGTCTCCGGCCCGGTGGGAAGCCTTTCCGCTCCCGGCGTGCGCCAGCTGTTGGGAAATATGCTGGGCGCTTACTGGGCGTTTCCCCTCTCCGAACCTACTATGGTACAGCCTTTGCGTACCCGCACCCAAGAATGGGTTACCCGCGACCTCGCCGGGATGATTCACGGCGGCGTGGTAGTTCCCACCGGATTAAACAGCCAAACCGCAGCCACTTGGAGCGGTCCCGATACCCCGCCCGCCGTTGTCACCACCAACCGGACGACCTTTTTTGGTTGGCGCTGGGGCGTGGATACAGTGGCCTCGCCAACACTCGATCTAAGCTGGCTTAAAGCCGCTATGAGCCGTTACAACAACCGACCTGTGGGGGGGACGACGGTTGCGAGTCAGGGCGGTTCTAGCGGCAACTGCGTGGCGCCGGGAGCGATTGCCAGAGCCTCTACCACCCCCAGACAATCCCCGCAAACCCCACCCAGAATACTTGGAACGGGGTCTTTTATTGAGGCAGGGGAGCAGGTGAGCAGGGGGGCACGGGAGCAGGTGAGCAGGGGGGCAGAGGTGCAGGGGAGAGTTGCTAGTCCTCAGTTGCCGGTTTCTAGCGTGCAACGGGGGACGCCTGCTCGGCGGGTGACTCGACAAACTCCGGCACCGACTGCACCGAGAAGGAACGATCCGACGCAAGACGTAGCGGCGGCGGGGATTCCGTTTAGAGCGGGGGGGCAAAGAATTACGCCGGGGGAAGCGATCGCTATGCGCCAAGAGTTAGAAAATATAATTGGTCGCGTGGAAAGTGCTTTATTATCAGCTAACGCCGCTAACCGTGGCGCAGGTAGGGTAGCAGGGGAGCAGAGGAGCAGGGGAGCAGAGGAGCAGGGGAGCAGAGGAGCAGGGGAGCAGGGGAATACTGGGAAAAGTGATGATAATTCATTTTTTATATCCTCTACGACTTCTGTTGCAACAGTTGCTTCTAATGTTTCGATCGGCACTCAAACTTCCCCACCCGCTGCGATTCAATCCGCACGAGAATTACTACAAAATTTACCCAGATTAATTGCTAACCGAGACTACGCTAATGCGCGCCAACAATGGTTGCAAGCGCGGCAAAATTTATGGAATCTTTATCCTATCGATCGACCTAACGCACAAGCGGAAATTCGCGCGATTTGGCTCGATCGCGGTTCTATTATTGAAGCGGGTTCGGAACAGGGATTGGCGAGAATTTTTGACCAACTGGCGGCGGCGGGAATTAATACAATTTTCTTTGAAACCGTTAACGCCGGATATCCCATTTATCCCTCACAAGTTGCGCCGGAACAAAACCCACTCGTTAGAGGTTGGGACCCCTTAGCATCGGCGGTAAAATTAGCTCATGCGCGGGGAATGGAATTACATGCTTGGGTGTGGACATTTGCCACGGGAAACCAAATTCACAATACGATTTTGGGACAACCTGCGAATTATCTTGGTCCCGTTTTGACAGCTAATCCCAGTTGGGCGAATTATGATAATCGGGGGAATATTATTCCCATTGGACAAACGAAGCCGTTTTTAGATCCGGCGAATCCAGAAGTGCGACAATATTTAATGCGATTGTTTGAAGAAATAGTCACCCGCTATAAGGTGGATGGATTGCAACTCGATTACATTCGCTATCCGTTTCAAGACCCTGGGGCGGGTAGAATATACGGTTATGGTAGGGCGGCGCGGGAGCAATTTCAACAACAATATGGAGTAGATCCGATACGGATTTCGCCGCGCGATCGCACCCGCTGGCAACAATGGACAGAATTCCGCACCTCTCAAATCAATTCCTTTGTCGCCGAAGTTTCCCAAATGCTTCGCAAACGTCGATCTAATTTAATTCTATCCGTCGCAGTTTTCGGCTATCCAGAACCAGAACGCATTCAAAAATTACAACAAAATTGGGAAGTTTGGGCGCGTCAAGGCGATGTAGATTTAATTGTACCCATGACTTATGCTCCCGATACCAATCGCTTCCAACAATTAGCCCAACCTTGGCTTACCAATACTAATTTAGGTTCTAGTTTGATATCGCCAGGAATCTATTTATTGAGATTACCCGAACTGGGAACCCTCGATCAAATTCAGCTAGTAAGAGATCTGCCAAGTGGCGGTTACTCTTTATTTGCCTTAGAACATTTCGGCAATAATTTACAAACAATCCTCAGTCGCACCCAAGGAATAAGGCAAGGAAATACAAAAGAACCGATTCCTTTCCGCCAACCTTTCGCCGCCGCTGCCGCGCGTTTTGGTAGCTTATCCCAAGAATGGAATTTTCTGCTAGATACCAATCAACTGCGATTGGAAATAGATCGTTCAAATTGGACTAGCAAAACAGAAGAGATTGCCACAGCATTGAATAAGTTAGCGCAAGAACCAAACGCCAGTAATTTTGCAGCAGCGAGGCAATCTTTAACCACCTTTCGCACCCAGTTTCGCATGTGGATGAGTTTGCATACAACCCAGAATTGGTATCAAGTTCAAACTTGGGAAAATCGGTTATTTAGTGTGGAAAGACTGCTTAATTATGGAGAACGGATTTTGTTAGGTAATAGGTAATTGGTAATAGGTAATTGCTAATTGCTAATTGCTAATTGCTAATGGTTATTGCTGCAAAATTAGCCATTAATATCAGTTTTTTAGGCTGTAGGGGCGGGTTTTACCAGCAGGGCTGGTAAATCACGATAAATTTTTTAAACCCTTCCTTTG
>DNGG01000316.1:0-125 GCA_003486675.1 Cyanobacteria bacterium UBA11372 | reverse complement strand
GATGCTACCGGACATGATATCACGAGGAATTTTATTAAACCCGCCCCGGTTTACGTTACCGATGCAATCAAATATGATATAACCCTGAGATCATCCCAAATAGTATGAGGTACACCTTTGTTTGT
>DNGG01000318.1 GCA_003486675.1 Cyanobacteria bacterium UBA11372 | reverse complement strand
AAACAACCGATATCGCCAATGCTGCCAACGTGTTGTCCGTTATGTTTGGCACCGTAAGCTTGGGCGCAGTCTTCGATAACGGGAATGTTGCGCGATCGCGCTAGTTCCATTATCTCGGTCATGTTGCAGGGATTGCCAAACAGATGGGTGACGATGATGGCTTTGGTGCGATCGCTAATGCACGGTTCAATTGTTTCTGCCGTCACGTTCCAAGTTTTGGGATCGACATCGGCAAAAACTGGTATTGCACCTTGATAAACGATTGGCGTTAGCGCCCCCATATCGGTGATTGAAGTGGTGATAATTTCATCACCTGGTTCCGGATCTATTGCTGCGATCGCTACGTGAACTGCTGCCGAACCCGACGCGCAACCATAAGCGTATTTTACCCCCACCAATTCTGCTAATAACTTTTCTAAAGTCTTAACAAAATTTCCTTTCGTGCTAGTCAAAGTTCCACTTTGAATTGCCTCAGTTATGAGGGCAATTTCTTCCGCCCCTAGGGTGCGCCCAGACGCTTCTTGATCCGAAGGCAATGTTAACAGCTTTTTTTCGTTTAAAACTGAATTGCTCATTGGTTTCTCTCCTATTTTTCCTTATTGGCTCTGTAAATCGAACTCCCCAAGTAAAAAATCTCTTCAAAATAGCTCTTGCTTTGCATTGCTAGGATGCCTAGACTCATGAGCTGAATCGCCAGAATCAAGGTAATCCCACCAATGACAAACGTATGGGGAGCTTGATAAAATGCAGCCGCAACTGCGTCAGTCAGGTCGGGAAACTTAGTGTATTGTGCCAGTCTTTCATATTGCGAAAAGCAATGAATCAGCACCCAAATATTCGCGTACATAGAAAGCAGGAAAAGCAGTAACCCAGGAATGAAGAAAAACATCACTGGTCTGAAAATAAATCCTATAAAACCAACCGCCCAAATCTGCCGCAATATTCTCATACTTGAGCGACGTTGTGCCTTCTTCTTCTTCTTGGCTACTTTTACTACTTTCTGATCGGTCCAGCATAAATGCGCCGGTATTTCTTCTATTCGGGCGCGTAATATCCTGGCTTTGTAGATCACCTCCGGGTTAATATCCATACTCATCGCCCGCAAGTTTAGCGACCTGACAAACTTGCCGTCATAAACTCTTACCAAGCCGGTCAATGTAGTCAAGTCGCCGTGGGAAGTAGCGGACAAAAATCTATTAGCCCAAACGCTCAAAACTTTCCTGAGCCAGGGAACGTTTGAGACTTTTCCCCCTTGCATATAAGGGGAAGCAATGACAATTTTGGCTCCAGTTTCTTTGATTTTAGTCAGAAGTCTTTCGATGTGATCGACAGAATAACTCAGGTCTATATCCATCGGTATAACATAATCGCCTCGGCTGTGACTTAAGGCGGTTTTTAAAGCTTGACCCAAACCAAAGTTAACGATATGATGCAAAACCCTAACGTTCTCTCTATTTCTAGCAAAAGCCTCAGCTTTTTCGGCAGTATCATCTTTACTCCCGTCATTAATCACCAGCATTTCCCAGCGGTATTCACCTTCTAGGGATGTCATGTAATCGCAGAGTATAGCTAAATTTTTCTCAACAATCGCCGCTTCGTTGTAAGCGGGAACAATTAATGAAACCAGCGGTCTATACTTTTGTTCTTGCTTCAGCTCCCCGAGTTTAAACGATTGGGCAACTTGTTCAATAGTAGACTCAGTTATAAATTTCTGGGTAGTTTCTTCTAACATCTTTACAGCACCCGTTTTTGTGATATTTGCTACAATTCTTTGTGTAAGTCATGGCTAAATGCAGATTTAACCACGATCGTTCAAACAAACATCCCTTATAGAGCTTTTTCAGGGATTCTTGGGTTTGAGAAACCTGTTTATTTTGCAGCTCTGATAGCTGCTCTTAGATTAGCTTGCATAACACCATAAACTATTCCAGCGTAAATTTTCGGGTTTTTAATATTTTTTTACTATAAAATTCTGGTAAAGATTAGATGTTGTTTCTGTAAAGATACTGAAGCCGAGATGCAGTAGGGAAAAGCAGGTTCGTAACTAGCCTATAGTATACGCACTTCTGGGGATAAAAGAGGGATTTACGGGGAAGCGATCGCCTTGGTGCGAAGCAGTTAGTTCAGCATAGCCTGTCGTAAGCGATCGCATAACCTCCGTAATTTTACTTATATAGATTAGATCAAAAATTTTTGTCTTAGATTAATTCACAAAGGTTAACGAAGCTTCTCCATACCTAAGATTGAGTCGAGTTTTCCAGGTGTAATCCGGTGAAGGGTTGGCGCTGCATAGCGTCAAAGCGATCGCAGTGGCAAGTACGATCGATAACTATGGCGGTTTGCGACGTGGAATACAGCCCTTGGAGCAGTGTGCCCGCACACTGCTGCAAGCAACGCAAGACAAGGACTTAACTTATGCAAAATTAAGTGTATTCTATGAGTCACAATCGGCTATCAAAGGATCGGACATTCCACTGCTGGGATGGGAAAACCCAAAGGGGTAAGAGTACTCGACGAGCCAGGAAACCCGTCAAGAGCGCGTCATCTTGCGCAGGATCTCAACCGAGCCAACTAGAATATCAGTTGATATCTAGAACTGCAATCAACAGATTGCACTAACGCCATGAAAATTGCTTATCTGATGAATCAGCATCCTTACCCCAGCTGTACTTTCATCCGCAGAGAAATAGCAGCAATTGAAGCGGCTGGAATTCCAGTCGCCCGGTTTTCCATTCGCCTTCCAGACAAAGATCTAGCTGATGAAGCGGATAAGCAAGAGTTAGAAAAAACTCGGTATATTCTGGGGGTGGGGGCAGTTGGGTTGCTTCTGGGTTTACTTCGCGTTGCGTTTAAGCGACCGCTGCGTTTGTGGCAGGCGCTAAAGTTAACCGTCAAAATCGGCTGGCGATCGGATCGAGGCGTTTTAATCAATCTGATTTACTTGCTGGAAGCCTGCGTTTTGCTGCAATGGCTGTTGGAGTTGGGGATCGAACATGTCCACGCACACTTCGCCACCAACGGCACCACCGTTGCCATGCTGTGCCACATGATGGGAGGCCCGCAATACAGCTTTACAATCCACGGCCCCCACGAATTTGATAAACCGGAAGCGATCGCTTTACCGGAAAAAATTAACCGCGCCGCCTTTGTCGCCGCCGTTTGTTCCTATGGCAAAAGCCAGCTATTTCGCTGGTGCAGCTACAAGCAGTGGTCAAAAATTCACGTGATTCACTGCGGTGTGGACAAAATGTTTTTATCTCAACCTTACGTCCCCCTGCCAAACCAACCGCGATTTGTTTGCGTGGGCCGTTTAGGCGAACAAAAAGGTCACCTAATCTCGATCGAAGCCACGAGCCAATTAGCTGCTGAAGGATTCAAGTTTAAGGTCATTTTTGTCGGCGATGGCCCCCTACGAAACGAGATTGAAAGCTTAATTTCACAGATGCATCTACAAGACTATATCGAAATTACAGGTTGGGCAACTAATGCACAAGTTCAGCAACAAATTTTGGATGCTCAAGTAATGCTGCTTCCCAGTTTTGCCGAAGGTTTGCCAGTGGTAGTCATGGAAGCGCTGGCTCTTTCTCGTCCCGTTATTGGTACGTATATTGCCGGTATTCCAGAATTAGTTGAACCTGGAAAATGCGGCTGGTTAGTCCCTTCCGGATCTGCTTCTGCCTTAGCCGCAGCCATGCGTACAGTATTGCAGACACCTGTGGAAGAATTAGCAAAAATGGGCCAAGCCGGTGCTGAATCTGTGGCACTTTATCATGATGTAACTGAAGAAGCAAAGAAATTAGTTACCCTATTTCAGACTTATTTGGAAAATGGCTAATTGGTAATTGGTAATTGCTAATTGGTAATTGGTAATTGCTAATTGGTAATTGCTAATGGCTAATTGCTAATAATGTTTTAGTAGGTTGGGTTTCGTTGGCGATGACCCAACCTGCGCTCTTTGTCAAAAGAAACCCGGTTTCTCTGAAAAATCCTGCGTTTGGCAAGGAGAAATCGCAGCAAGAAACCGGGTTTCTCTGAAAAATAGTCGCTAGGGAAGGGGAGATCCCAGCTGTGAAACAAAGGTGATGGGTCTACAATTCTTGTGGATATTGCAAATTCCACTGACGGCGAATCGCATCCATCGTTTCCATAATGCTTAATGTCTCGTCAAGCGGCATAATTTTACTTTCCTTTTCACCGCTTCTCAGACAACGCATCACCTCCGCCGCTTCGTAGTTATAGCCATTCCCTTCAAAGATTTGCACGATTTTTTTCGGT
Organism: Cyanobacteria bacterium UBA11372; assembly: GCA_003486675.1. GTDB lineage: Bacteria > Cyanobacteriota > Cyanobacteriia > Cyanobacteriales > Aerosakkonemataceae > Microseira. Next base: position 716 of record DNGG01000318.1, on the reverse strand, counting down.
TGCTTGAGATAACTGCCAAATTCCAGGTACAAACGCTGCACAACCTGGTTTTCTTTTAACGAAGATATAATTTTTTGCTTGAAACTGGAATTGGCTGAGTTTGCAGTCGATAAAACAGCAGGGGAAAACTTGGCAATCGATATTTGATGCGGGCGGTAAAATGGGGCGTGAATCCGGATTTGTCCGTGAGTTCCACCAATAATAACTTCGTTGGAAGTGGTGGCACGCAGATTTGCAGAAAGGATGGCGATCTGTCCTTTGGAGTAGTTTAAAACCATCGCGCATTGTTCATCGACGCCCGTTTCGCCAATCGTGGCTTGACTGACAATTTTATCGGTAGAACCGAATAGGAAAAATGCTAAAGAAAGCGGATAGATACCGCGATCGAGCAAAGCGCCTCCGCCTGATTTTAAATTGAAAAAGCGGTTGTTTGGATCTAACTCGATACCATAGCCAAAGTCAGCAGTTAACGTGCGAACTTCGCCAATTTCCCCGCTATTAATTAGCTCCCGAACTTTTTGGATTAAGGGCATGAACCGCATCCACATTGCTTCCATGCAAAACAATTGCTTTTGGCGAGCGAGGGTAATAACTTCGCGAGCTTCTTGGGCATTAATTGTAAAGGGTTTTTCGCAAAGGATGGCTTTGCCTGCTTCCAGACAGAGGATGCTGTCTTGTTTATGCCTGATGTGGGGTGTGGCGATATAAACAACATC
>DNGG01000629.1:11418-12070 GCA_003486675.1 Cyanobacteria bacterium UBA11372 | reverse complement strand
ATTAACAAGCGAGTTGGCTATGCAGGCGGCGGTTCGCCGTTTCTGACTGACCCGGTTCCCCTGAACAAAGACCAATACGCCGCAGCGATGTACCACGACCTGCTAAAAGGGATGGGTATTACTAGCCCCTGTCCTCAGTTAGCCGTCAACCTGCCCAAACAAGATATTCTATGGGCGGAAGCCGAACAAAAACGGCTGGGTATTACCGAAAGCGGCTACGTTTTGATCCACGGTGGTTCTAGTAAGCTGGCCCAAGCCAAAGGAATTGATAAAATCTATCCCGTGGAACATTGGATCAAAATTATCCAAGATTTCCAACAACGACAGCCGGATCTTTCCATCGTAGCGATCGCTGGCCCAGAAGATACCGAATTGGTTAACAAGCTGCTTTTGACATTCCCCAACCTGAAATATACCGCCCCAGAGGATATCGGCAAATTAGCCGCCATCATCGGCGGTGCTAGTTTGATGCTGTGTACCGATAGCGCACCGATGCACCTAGCAATCGCGGTGCAAACTTATACCATCGCCCTGTTTGGTCCCACAGACCCAGAAAAATTGATGCCCAAGAGCGATCGCGCGATCGCCATCAAATCCCCCACCGGGAAAATGGCAGACATCTCACCCGCAACCATCTTAGAAAAAGTTTGGG
>DNGG01000629.1:7984-11005 GCA_003486675.1 Cyanobacteria bacterium UBA11372 | reverse complement strand
GATGGCGTCCTCAATATCGAAGCAGGTTACATTCACCGCGTTGAAGACCTGCATCTCATACCAGGTGTCGCCAAAGCGGTGCGAAAGTTAAATGACGAGCAAATATTTTGCTGTTTGGTATCTAACCAATCGGGACCGGCGCGGGGTTACTACGGAGATAGCCACGTACAAGCCCTGCATCGGCGTCTGTGCGATTTGCTACAAGCCGAAGCAGGTGCTAAATTAGATGCCCTATATTACTGCCCCTACCTCAGTCCACCCGAAGGCGGAACCGATCCAGAATTTACCCGTTGGAGTACTTGGCGCAAACCTAACACTGGGATGCTGGTAGCAGCAGCTTGGGAACACGACTTGGACTTGCGCCAAAGTTTTATGGTTGGTGACAAAGCAACCGATGTAGATATGGCACACAACGCAGGCTGCGTGGGAATTTTAGTCCAAACTGGGTATGGAACGAGCGTATTATCTGGCACATATCAGCACCACACCCGCCCCGATTATATTGCCCCAGATTTAGCGATCGCCGTTGATTGGATTTTTCAGCAAATGGGTACGTTAGAAATAGAACCACCCCAAAACAACAATTGAAATGCTCGCACAAGCAAACATTTCCCAAGTGAAAACTAGCCCAGCAGGAACCTGGACGATCGCATCAGCAAAAAGCACCTCTGGAACACCCTACTCAGGTACGGTGCAAATCCATCCCATGGGCCAAATTTACACCATGTCTTGGTTGACCACTATCGGCGATTACTGTGGTTTGGCATTTGTTGAGGATGGTTATATTTTTGCTGGCTGTGCCTTTGATGATAACTACGGCGTTACCCTGTATAAAATTAACCCTGACGGGACTCTAGACGGCAAGTGGATTAGTCCCTCGAATCAAGCTGTCATTAGCTCAGAAACAGCTGTCAACGGCACTCCTGGGCAACTTGAGGGGACTTACAAAATCAACAGCACGAGTTTAAAAAGTGGAAATTACCAAGGTGACCTAAAAATTATTCAGTTAGACGAAACATATCAGGTTACCTGGTCGATAGGAAGCGAATATCAAGGGGTTGGTTTGCGTACCGACGATTGGCTGATTGTCTGCTGGGGACTGGGCAACCAATTCACTCTTGCTTACGAAATTCAAGGGTATAAAGCACAGGGACGCTGGGCACGTTTCGGCAAGTCATCCCTGGGAGAAGAAATTTTAGAGAGGATTTGTTGAAAATTGGTAATTGGTAATTGGTAATTGGTAATATCCTGTCTGCGTGCCCAAGATTGTAGGGGCGGGTTTTACAGACAATATCTGCCTATAACAAACATTCTATATAAACCCGCCCCGACCGACATTTCAGACTTTAATTCCAGAAAATCTGAAATCTGAAATCTAAAATATAACATCTAAAATTACCCGTTACCAATCAAGTCAAATAAATCATCGTCGAATTCGTAACCCAGCATCTGCGCCATTGCCTTGAGGCGAGATTTGCTTTCAATTCCCTGCTGTTGCATCCAATTCATTAATACAAAAAGCTTTTGCATCACGAAAATTTCTAACGCTTCTGGGTTGTATTGGATGCCTTCTTTTCTACTGAATTGATGGGGTACTAGCATTGCTGCATAGCGGGGGAGTTCCCCCGCTTTCCAATCGAGTAAAAACGGCAACCAGGGATATTTGGCATCGAGGCGAATAAACCACAGGCGCACCTCGGGAATTTCTGAGAGTTCTCGCGGATCTTGCGGTTCGCGGGGATAGTCAATATCAAAGCATAGCTGCTGTTCGGAAGATGCGATCGCACCCTCAGATAGCAGTTTTTCCACTACCGTCACCGCAGGGGACAGATCCAAATTGTTCAGGTGGTCGGAATTGAGAGCGATCGTGATGGTCATCGCAATAGATCAGAGTTTGAAGCCAATTCTTTATTGTCGCACTTGGATCGTCACCTCAAACTGCTCCACAATCGAGTTATCCCCTTGCCAAGAACGCCATTTTTTCAACTGCATCTCGACGGCGAATCTGATACCGTAAGAATTTCGAGTTACCAATCACCGATCTGGAGAAATTTTGAGCGTAGTTGGTCTTGCTACCCATATTCCCGATACTCGTTCAGCATGGGATTGAGGTTCAGCTGCCTGCTGATATTGGCACACAACCAGCCCAAAATTTGACTGAGTTCGGCAACAACGGCAACGTCTGCTTCCTGAAAGTCCAAGTAGACAGTTTTGTATCTACGACCCGTGGCAGGATTGAGAATCCGGGACAGGAGCGATCTTTTCCCCCGAAGCCTGGGTGCTTTGATGCGGATTAGGCATCCTGGTTGACTAATTTCAGTGTAGGTGAGTTCTTCCATCGGGGGGCGATTGATGTAGAGTCGGGAATCTAGCAGCAAAAAATCACCAGGAATTGTTGCTTCGCTCTGTGTGACTGGGGCATCTTTATTATCTTCTGCCTCTGTATTATCTGTAGAAGTTTGGTACTCCGGCTGCACTCTAAAAAGCCACTCATCTTCTTGAGTTACCAGTTCGCAGCGATCGCTAACCAGCGGTAATTGCTCCCTATCCCCTGAGTATGAAGCCTCGACTAGATCGGTGACAACTGGTAACTGATTAGTGGTAGGCGTTAGTGGTGGGTCTATTACTTCTACTAACGAAAAGGTCACTGATAACTGGTCACTAACCACTGTTTCACCTGTCCGGGAGAGCAAATATTGCTTCAGGACTAAAAACAGATTTTTTTTCGTCACTTTCTCCTCTAATGCTTTTGAAAGAGCCTGCCACAACTGGGAGCCAATTTCTTTGATGTGAGCGATACTATAGGCACAATCGGGTGCCATCTCGCTATAACCGCGTCCGAGCCATGACTGACAAAGGATGAAGCGCTCAAGGGAACTCAGTTGCCTTGAGAGCAAATCTTGCTCTACAGTGTCCAGAACTTGCTCAACATTCATGTGGGGATTCCATTTCTAATCAGCAGCGGTTTAACCTCTATTAGACTTCTCCAAAAACTCTTGTGGGATAGGCGTCTCGCCTGTC
>DNGG01000629.1:6387-7802 GCA_003486675.1 Cyanobacteria bacterium UBA11372 | reverse complement strand
GCGTCTCGCCTGTCTTTGAGATTGTTTGTTGGAGAGGTCTATTGGAGAGAGTGGTGTACGTGGCGATCGCATCCCTTACCCTCAAACCCAATTCAAATGCGATCGCTCTTATAACTTCGAGGACTTACGCACGGGGGGCCAAAAACCCAGTTGAGGCTGAACCTCGCTCCTCTAAACCCAAGATTAATCGATTTCACCAAAGTTTTTTTGCGTAAGTCCTGTTCATGAAAAAGCGATCGCACCTTCTCACCTTCAAACCCAATTCATCCGGGATTGCTCTTTAGCTGTACCCAACACTTTAGTGGTATTTTTGAGATCCAACCTGCACCAGAGACTTGGATGTTCGCCTGAGATGTGACAAATCAACATCTGCACAGGACTTGCCATCGAACTCGAAGGGATTATCAAGATCGTGAATGAGCATCACCAAATAAGTGAATGTTGCAAATAAAAATCCTGATATCAGCAGATTGGCATTGAAATCCTTAGTACCAACTGTCAATAAAGCAATCGATGCAGCAATCAGGAGAATGTCAAGCAACGTATAAGCTGGTGTGAGGAAATCTGTATCGCGTATCATTCTAATTCGGGCAACGATGTGACGCATGTTTGCCTGTTCTGCTTGAATACGAGTCATCAGAGGAGGTTCAGCATATTTGGACAATGGAACCAGTGCTTCATTGAGAATCGTAATTGTATTCTCAACTCTTTCAAACGGCTTACCTTGTTCCAGCCAAAGTACGACAGATTTCAGGATTTCAGCTAAACTTTCTGCAAGTGGAACAGGATTATAGTCCGGATAGCGGTTTGCTATAAGCAAATTCGTGTCTTGAATACTGTTAGCCGAAGTTGAAAGCTGATCGGGCATATCTTTACTCATCCGATAGTCATTCAGTGTTCCAGTCAGCAAGAAAGCCAGGGTAAATGTCACCGCCCCCAGCAGAGAACCTGTCAGAGCATCAAACGATCCAATCTCCCACTTCATCTGATGAGTTATCCATTTTAATAGGCAGAATAACGCGGTTAGAGGAAGAATTTTGAGGACTATTAACCATCTTGATAGATTTATTGAAACTCGAACATTCATAATTTATCTACTCTGGATTAGTATGCACACAGCAAGGAACGCTTTAGATTCTTATGCTCCCAACCGCTGTAATACAATTCGGCTTTTATGCAGATAGCAGAGGGCAGAAGGACTTGGGCTGAATTACTGTAAGCGTACATTAACCAAAAAACTGCACTATTTATTATTTAGTTTTTGAGCTTCAACGAGAAATAGATAAAGTTGGTATGTTTGTGTACGGTTATATTGCTGCGAGCCTCGAAATACACAATTAGTTGCTTTTGTCAATTATCTAAATTGGTCAATTATAGCGGCTTGCAACCCTCGTGAGGTACACCGAAGGACAGCA
>DNGG01000629.1:0-6181 GCA_003486675.1 Cyanobacteria bacterium UBA11372 | reverse complement strand
AGGGTGCCCGCACACTGCTGTCGAAGCAAAAATGCTGTACCTCATACGGCTGCAATCCGCTGTAATTCCCCAACTGGAAGCTCAGGTTGGTTTCAAGAGGCGCTGCGGACGAATTACAGATACTCAGTCAGCACACCCATGACGAAAACCGTTGAAACGCCGTAATCGGTATACAGTTGCCGTACCCGAGCGATAAAGGGTGCGATCGCCTTGATTTTGCAGCCAGATCGTCTTTCACGCCCTCGCAGCTTCTCACCCTCAAACCCCATTAATCGGAAAAGTCGGAAAAGTAGGAAAAGTTGGTTTCCTCTAAAAAAAGTTGCTTTATTTTTTAAACCTGATAATGTTGGATATGTTATGTACGAATCGCACGATAATCATAAATGTTAAGTCAACTATTGCAAAAAAAACACAATAAAAATTTTCAGGTATATGACTTAGATGGAAGTGGATTTGTAGAACTAGCCGCTCTAGAACGTTGTGCCAGCAATCTGGCTAAACTACGTAATTAAGAACCCGAATCATCAGAATTTATAGAATTAACAGGTCAACCAAGGGATTAAGGCAATTACTTGTAAATTAGGAAAAAAATGAAATTAGACAAGTTTGTTCTAGCACAAAATATGGCTTTCCTGATATCTATTACTCCAGAAAGCAATCTTGCTAAATTATTGGCTTTTTGTCTGAGTACAAAGGCTAGGAAAAATACTACAGGCACAAAAATATTAGAGCTAACTTATGAGTTAATGGAAAATCCATCTAATTTGCCTTATTGGACTCAAGACATTATGGGACAGGATTTAGATTACACGACTGAGGAATGGAAAGCATTGGGAGAAATGGGTATTAAGGATGCTAATGAGTTTATGACTATTCTCTGGCAGGAGTTAGAAAATTTGAGTTTGTAATTGCTTTTTTTAAATCAGGGAAAAATTATGTCTTTAAACATTGAAATTTTAGAGCAAAGTTTTGACAAAGTTAAACCCCGAGCTAATGAGTTTGCAGCCAGTTTCTACGATAATCTTTTTCAAGCCTATCCAGAGGTAAAGCCGCTATTTGCCAATGCTGACATGGTAAATCAGCAAAAAAAGCTATTAAATTCTCTGGTTTTGGTAGTAGAAAATCTCCGCAACCCAGAAGCTTTAGGGCCTGTTCTCAATGCTCTAGGAGCTAGGCACGTCGGCTATGGAGCTATTCCCAAATATTATACACCTGTGGGGGAAGCATTGCTGATGACGTTTGAGCAGTATCTTCAAGAAGATTGGACTCCTGAAGTTAAAAAAGCTTGGCTAGATGCTTATAGAGCAATTACAAAGTTGATGTTAAAAGGTGCGGTAGAAGAATCTTCACCTCAAGTTGTTGAGAAACCTACTATTTTACCGAAACCTGTCCCAGCCGAGAAACCTGCAACTTTAGTCAAATCTCCCAGATTAAAAGCTGAAGTTACAACAGAATCTCAACTATTTCCACCTATAAGAGAGCCAGAACAAAAATCTCTAATATCAATTCGGGTTGATGGAGAAATTTTAAAAGAGATTACCAAGAATTTGACAGCTAATTATCAGCAATTTCAGTCCATAATTTCCGAACAGCCATTCAGTGAAGTAATCAAACAAATTACTCACAAACTTATTGATGCTTTCTGGATAGCACCAGTATGGTTAGTCGCTGTAGTTTCGGTAGTTATGTTTACGGTATTTCTGATAATTGTCGATGATAATTCTGTGCTAGGAGAGGCTTTAGGTGCTGCTGACACTATGAGTTTGGTAGTGGCGCTAGTTCTATTCATTAAGGAAAGTCCCGATCGCAGAAAACAATTTCATTATCAAGCCTGGGGTACGATTGATGCAGCGCACAATGTTAAGGTTAGTTATGCCAGAACTTTGGCATTGCAAGATTTAAATCAGGATGGAGTTTCTCTGAGAGGTTTGGATGCTCCAGGTGCAGAGTTGGTAGATATTAATCTCTCTCATGCCAATCTGAGTAAAGCCAATTTAATGGAAAGCGATTTGACAAATGCCAATCTCAGCTATGCCAATTTAGATAATGCTAATCTCAGTCAGGCTCAACTTAGTGGTGCCAATTTGAGTCATGCAAAATTGGGTTTTGCTAAGTTGAATCAGGCGAATTTTAGTAGTGCAAACATGAATCATGCTAATTTGATTTGTGCGGATTTGAGTCATGCTAACTTGAGTGGTGCTAATTTGAAGGATGCTAGTTTGAGTGGTGCTAACTTAGAGGGAGCTTACCTAACTGGTGCAAATCTCAAAAATGCTAAAGTGAGCGATTATGAACTGAGTAGTGCTTTTTTGGAAGGTGCAATTATGCCAGATGGGTCAAAATATCGATCTCAAAATTAAGACTAGGAAAAAATTTTTTCCGCAATTTACGATAGTCTTCTGGATGTGCGGACTTCAGGGGAGCATGTCAACGAGAGTAGCCGACACCCGCGCATGGTGTCGCTACACAAACAAAGCCTGCCGACCCAGGCTTTAAAAGCTTTAGTCCGCGTTCGCGGGCTTCGTTTGTATAGCCGCACCCTTGGTGGGTGTCGGCGTAAATTTACCAAAAAATTGGGTTTAAAGCCCCGTCGTTCTAGGACGGCTTTTTGCTAGGTTCGGGAAAACGAGCTATTAAACTCAAGAGTCAATTCCGATTTGGTCATGCCGCGTCTAGCAGCTTCCTCTTCTAATTGTTGCAATTCGTAATCGGTTAACTTAATGTCCAATCTGCGATTTTTCATAAATATTCCGGACAAACGTCTGTATTTATAGTAGACTAGATTAAGCAGCTTGAGAGGTCGATTCAATGCTAGCTATAGAGTACAAAATCAAAGCTAAGCCAAGTCAATATAGGGCAATAGAGGAAGCTATTCGTACAGTACAATTCCTGCGTAATAAATGCTTGCGGTACTGGATGGATGCGCCAAAAGAAGCCAAAATTAACTATGCTGCTTTGAGTCGGTATTCAACAGAACTGCGTAAGGAATTTAATTTCGTCAAAGACCTTAATTCAATGGCAGTACAAGCCGCTGCTGAAAGAAGCTGGCTAGCAATTTCTCGATTTTACGGAAACTGTAAAGCTAAAAAACCTGGCAAGAAGGGTTTCCCACGTTTTCAAAAGGACAATCGCTCGGTTGAATACAAAACCAGTGGATGGGTGCTGCATCCTACTAAACGTCGCATTAGCATTAGCGATAAAAAAGGGATTGGCGAACTCAAACTGCTGGGTAAGTGGGACATCCACACCTACCCAATCAAATCAATCAAGCGCGTTAGATTGGTGCGTCGTGCTGATGGATAGTACTGTCAATTTGCTATTGACATTGAAGCTAATTTGCAGCTAGAAAAGACCGGAAATTTAATCGGGCTAGACGTGGGAATTGAGTTTTTCTACACTGACTCTAACGGGCATCAGGAGGAAAATCCACGCTTTTTGAGAAAAGCCGAGCAGTCGATTAAACAGGCTCAGCGTCGCATCTATAAAAAGGAGAAAGGTAAAAACGGACGCCGTAAAGCAAGACAGAGATTTGCTAAGAAGCATTTAAAAGTAAGTAGGCAACGTAATGAACACGCCAAGAGACTAGCGCGTTGCGTCGTCAAGTCTAACGACTTAGTAGCCTATGAAGATTTAAATGTTCGCAACATGGTCAAAAACCATTGTCTAGCTAAGTCTATTAGCGATGCTGGTTGGACGCAGTTTAGACAGTGGCTTGAATATTTTGCTTGCAAATTTGAGCGCGTTGCTGTTGCAGTTAAACCGCACTACACAAGTCAAAAGTGTAGCAGTTGTGGCACTGTTGTCAAAAAATCTCTATCAACTCGCACCCACGTTTGCAAGTGCGGATGCAGGTTAAACAGAGATGAAAACGCGGCGATAAATATTCTAAATCTTGCATTGCAAGCTAGGGATGGGCAGTCCCGAAGTAACGCTGTAGGACTTGAAACCTCTACTCTACTTGGGGCAACCCTGGTTGAGCAAGTTTCGAGGTCGAGTACAGAATCCCCGTGCCTTTAGGCCGGGGAGTGTCAAAAAACTGACATGCTCCCCTGAAGTCCTCAGTACAAACCGTTTAGATCCCGTGTAATTTATAGGTGTTTGATTGACCCCAGCGGCAGAATCTATACTCCACAAAGTTGCCTGTCGCTTTCTTCCACCTCTGGGTTAGTCCGCAGATAATTTCGTACCCAATTACAGCCATATTCGAGCAGGTCAAGTTTGAGTATGCGCGGTAAATTCCAGATAACGAGAGTGTTATCTTCACCAACAGAAGCTAAAAAACTGCCATCAGGCGCGATCGCCACATTCCAAACTGCACCACTATGACCAAGTAAAGTAGCGATCAACTCTCCTTCTCGACTCCAGAGTTTAACGGTTGTGTCCATTCCAGAGGAAGCAAAAAATTGACTGTCGCTACTCCAAGCAATCTTAGACACTACACCGTCATGACCGACAAAAGTTTTAATAGATTGACTGGAAAGTCCAGTTGTAGAATTATAGTTCCACAGCTTAATCGTGCTATCACCACTACAAGAAGCAACTAACTGACCATCAGGATTAAAAGCAACATGATTAACACTTGCATCGTTTTCAGCAAGAATTGTCAATAATCTGCCGTCTCTCTTCCAAACTTTAATTTGGTTTAAATTACCACTGGAGGCGATGAACTCACCGTCAGGACTAAACGCAACACATGAAGCCATCTCTTCTTGTCCAGTTAGAGTATTGTGTAATGTGCCATCTAAAGTCCAAAGCCTCACCTTACCATCCCCATAACCAGAGGCAATTAGCTTTCCATCAGGACTAAAGGTAAGGCTAAACGCTAATCCTCCTTCTGCTGGCAGTATTTTTAGAAGTTCAACTTTGTCCCAGTTTCTACCCCCGTGCTGCCATAGTCTCACAATACTATCATTGCTTCCCGTTGCTAAGATTTCTCCATCAGGACTAAAAGCGACGCTAAACATTGATGCGTCGTGTTGCAAAGTTTTGAGCAATGTGCGATCGCGCTGCCAAAGTTTGACAGTATAATCCAAGCTAGCAGTCGCAATAGTGGAACTATCTGGACTGATAGCTACACCGAAAATTGCCGCACTGTGAGCATTTACAGTAGTTTTGAGGTCATGATTGGGTTTCCACATCCGGATGATGCGATCGGCCCCAGCAGAGATAAAATAACTTCCGTCTGGACTGTAGGCAATTGTTCGCACTGTGGAACGATGTGCTTTGAGCGTACTCAGTTCTGTTCCCTCAACACTCCAAATTTTGACAGTTTTATCTCCACTGACAGTCACGATAGTTTTCCCGTCAGGACTAAAGGTAATGTCCCATACGGCTGCACTATGTCCTACTAAAGTTGTTATGAGAGTGCCATCAAGATGCCACAATTTAGTAGTAGTATCTTGACTAGCAGAAGCGATAATTTGTCCGTTATGACTGAGAACCAATGTGCTTATTCCGGCTTGGTGTGCCACCCATTTATTGAGCAGTGTACCGTTTTCGTGCCAGAGGTAAATTACGTTCTCTGCCTGTGTAATTATCCGTTGACTATCAGGAACAAAAATAATAGCGGCAGCGTGATTTGGATGTTTGAACGATCCGAGCAAAACACCATCCAGATTCCATAAATTTACCATGCCATCATCGTGTCCTGAAGCAACGATTTGACCGTCAGGGCTGAAGTTGACGACGCGAGTAGTTGTAGAATATTTGGCTATAATTTTGGGTGTCGTTTCATCCAGTCGCCACAGTTTCACACTGCCATCATTATGTCCCGAAACTATCATTTGACCATCAAGACTGAATTTAACTGACCAAACTGTCACAGATTCATTTTGCAAGGTTTTAAGTAGGTTGCCGTCTCGTTGCCAAAGTTTGATCGCGCCATCCATTCCTGCTGAGACAATCAGGTTACTATCAGGACTGATATCAACACTCCAAATATCGGCAGTGTGTCCTGTCAGATGATTGCATTCTGTTGTGCCATAAACCGCCTGTCCCAGGGCGTTATCAATTTTTTGCTCTAATTCGGGTTCAACTGCACCTAATTGTTGTAACTTTCGCTTGGCTTTAATGGCTTGAACTAATGCTTGTAAACCTTGATGGGAAGCATAGAGGGCTTCAGAAGCACTGGCGATCGCTTTAATCTCGCTGAGTCTAGCTTGTTGTAAGGCAGCCATATTTG
>DNGG01000507.1:7652-8816 GCA_003486675.1 Cyanobacteria bacterium UBA11372 | reverse complement strand
GTCATCCCGTGTCCTTCCACCAACGTGCGGGTGTCGCGGGGAATCGAAAGGATGGTTAACTTCTTGGTTTGCGGGTTAAACCGCAGCAGCAGCATTGTATCGGAAAGACCTTCAAAGGAATTGACTACCGGGTCATATCCCCCCAACTTTGGATCGGGTTCTTCCCCCAAATCTGAAGCTAGAACCTTGACCCCCAACACCAAGATATTCACAGGTCGGGTTAGTTCTGGCAATCGCAGATTCGTCTTCGAGATGCCGCCAGAATTAAACACTGCGGCTTCTTCAGCCGTCAGCTGGCTTTGCATCAACGGTGTAGTGGAAAGCGACACCGCCAGCAGGGCGCCTGCGGTTGCCGACAACATCGCCACGCCTGTCAAGCCAAATCCCAGCCAGAGCCAACGTAACTGGTTTGCTTTGGAAGACTGGCTCATAAAAGGCGGGGCTAGGAACTGCCCTACAGACGACATATCAAAAAAGTTTCGCGTTGGCACTGACTTCCTCACACACTAAAAACTAGGAGTGTCTGAAATACTGAGAGTTTTCCACCAGAATACTCATACCAGTATTTCCTGCTTTTTGGTACACTAATCCGGCGAATTAGCTTGGGAATTGAGCCGCGGGCATGGGGCAAGTGTAATTCTCCAGAGTCCACCTGCACACCATTCGGGGGCCCGAAGAGTTGAATTGTCTGCTTCGATCAAAGGTGATGGGTGAAACCCACACCGTAAGATCCCACCTGCCCACCTGCTCACTTGTTCACCTGCACCCTACGCTAGTACTACAAACGGCGTTTCTTCCACAAGGTCACGGATTTGCCCTGGGATAGACGAATCATCAACCAAACACTGACGATAAAGTAACCAGAGGTGAGCAAACTATTCATTACCAATAAGGGTAATTTTAGAGATTCTGAAGCATCGGCAGAAGCTCCTAACAAAATGTAGCCCAATAGCCAGCCAAACGCCAGACTTACTGCCAATCGGCTGACTGCTTTTTGTCGGCGGCTGCCAGTGCGGCGGTAGAGCGTCCACAGGGCAGGGACAAAACCGATCCCAGGTGTTAAATACAGATACAGCTGTAAGCGATTGATGTCTGGATTCTCAAATGGGTCGATGTCTTGCATAGCGATCGCTTTTTTTCCATCCTAGCCCAGTTACGCACCCA
>DNGG01000507.1:4188-7457 GCA_003486675.1 Cyanobacteria bacterium UBA11372 | reverse complement strand
ATCCTAGCCCAGTTACGCACCCAGGGGGAGATGGGGCTGCTGGGGAGGTAGGGTAGAAAAAACCGCTTGATTGCTGGAAAACACGCTCAATTTTATTGTTGTTTAAAAATTTTTCCTTAGTTTTACCGATGTTGCCCGCGATAACTCAAAGCTAGGCTAGATTAGAACTGAACTTAATTCTATAATCCCATATTCAAGTAGTAAAAGTATACTGGATAAATTGATTAAATAGTTTCAAATAATAGGGTGCCCAAACACAAAAGTAAATCAAATCTAAGCGCGATGGTTTTACTTGGAAAATTACAAGCTTTTTGGACAAAAATCAAACCCGGCTTTATGGGGTTTGATAGCCGAAATACAACAGCTCATAGCCAAACGTCAACCTTGCGTCAAAAAACAGCGATCGCTATTGCCGGGGCGCTAACCAGTCTCATCGGTATTGTGTACGTTGCCACATCAACCATATTACTCGAAGGTTACGCCAAGCTGGAAGAGCAAAACGCTCGCCAGAACGTTGAACGAGTGCTGGAAGCCTATGCCAACAGCTTAAATGAACTCAACCTAACTAATTTTTATTGGTCTGCCTGGGACGACACCTACAACTTCGTTAGGCGTCCCACCCAAGATTTTATCAATAAAAACTTTTACGATGGCTTGTTCTCCCAAGGTAATCTCAACGCGATTTTGTTTATCAATGCTTCTGGGAAAATTGTCCACAGCCAAGGTTACGACCTTCAAAAGCACCGCGATCGTGGTATTTCAAAAAGCTTGCGAGAATACATCCGGCTGAATTCGTGGGTTTTGCGGCACAAGGTTCCAGATGGTAGCCATGCGGGAGTTATTTTGTTACCTGAAGGGGCAATGATGTTTACCGCCCGCCCCATCGTCACCAGCCAAGTAAAAACGCCAATTCGCGGTACGTTGATTCTAGGACGCTATTTAAACGCCAACACGATTGAGAAATTAGCTCGGACAACTCGTGTGGCTATCCGCTTGCATCGGCTTGATGGCAGGGTTAAACTGGCTCCCAGACTGGGTTTTGTGCGCCAAAAGCTGTCGCAAAAAACACCGATTTTTGTGCAGCCTCAAAGCGAAAATTTAATTTCCGGTTATACTTTTCTCAAGGATCTCTCTGGAAAGCCTGCAATGCTTCTGCAAGTAGATATGCCGAGAGAAATTCATCGCCAAGGTCAAATCAACTTGAAGTATCTGATTATTGCTTTGGCAATGGTAGGCTTAGTTTTGGGGGTGACGACTCAGTTACTCGCGGAAAAATTAATTCAGATTTGGCAAGAACAGGAAGAAAGTAAAGCTCGCTACAAAGCCGTTGTTGTCCAAGCGAGGGAAGGGATTTTCTTGCTCGATGCAGATACTAAAAAGTTTCTGGAAATTAACGCGGCGTTTGAAAATTTGCTCGGTTATTCGGTGGCAGAAATTCTGCAACTTAGTTTGTACGATGTGGTTTCAGAAGAGAGCGAGACGATCGACCGGGATATTGAGGATATTTTAACAGGCGATCGCTACCTCACCAGCGAGCGCCGCTACCGCCGTCACAATGGCGAGATCGTCGATGTGGAAGTGAGTGCTAACTTAATTCGCTACGCTGGCAGAAATGCTTTTTGCATCGTTGTCCGCGATATTACGGATCGCAAGCGGGCTGAAGCGGCACTGCGGGAGAGCGAGAAACGCTTAGCTTGGCAAGCAAGTCACGACGATTTAACCGGATTGGTGAATCGACGGGAGTTTGAGCGCCGTTTGGAGTTGGCTTTGAGCGATGCCAGAACTGATGGCACGCACCATTCCCTGTGTTATCTAGATCTAGACCAGTTCAAGATCGTAAATGATACCTGCGGTCATGGGGCGGGGGATGAACTGCTGCGTCAGGTGAGTACTTTGTTGCGGATGCATATCCGTTCCACGGATGTCCTCGCTCGTCTCGGCGGCGATGAATTTGGCCTTCTACTCAATCATTGTCCCCTAGAAAATGCATCGGGAGTTGCCAATGCGCTGCGCCAAAGTCTGTCGGATTACCGCTTTCTCTGGCAAGACAAATCTTTTACCGTCAATGTCAGTATCGGTTTGGTGGCAATCGATGTGGATAGTAAAGATTTAGCCAGTAGTTTAAGTGCTGCCGACGCGGCTTGTTTCGCTGCTAAAAATAAAGGCAGAAATCGCGTCCACATCTATCAAAGCGATGATTCCGAATTGTTGCAACAACGGGGCGAAATGCAGTTGGCATCCCAGATTACTAAAGCTTTAGAAGAAAATCGTTTTTGTCTTTATTATCAAACCATTGTTCCCGTTGCTAACGCTGATGCCAAGGGCGAACATTACGAAGTCCTCCTGCGCCTTTACGATGAAACAGGCAAGCTAGTACCGCCCAATCTTTTTATTCCGGCGGCAGAACGTTACAATCTCATGCACCTAGTAGATCGCTGGGTGATCAACACGCTGTTTTCGACTCAGAAAGAGCATTATCGCCAAGCTTGGGATCGCTGTCAAAGGCAAGGCGATCGCTGTCTCTATGCGATTAATCTTTCTGGTTCAAGTATTAACGACGACCAATTTATTGAGTTTGTCCGCGATCAGTTTTCCTTGTACGAAATCCCGCCCCAAGTTATTTGTTTTGAAATTACCGAAACCGTGGCAATTACCAATTTAAGCAAAGCAGTTCAATTTATTCAGGAACTAAAGCAACTCGGTTGTTATTTTTCTTTGGATGATTTTGGCAGCGGCATGTCTTCTTTTGCCTATCTGAAAAATCTACCCGTGGATTATCTCAAAATTGATGGGGAATTCGTTAAAGATATTGTTGACGATCCGACCGATTTGGCAATGACTGAAGCGATTAATCGAGTCGGACAAGTAATGGGAATTCAAACCATTGCAGAATTTGTAGAAAATGACGCAATTTTGGATAAACTGAGAATGCTTGGAGTAAATTATGCCCAAGGTTATGGCATTGCTAAACCGCGCCCGTTTAGCTAGTAGGGTGCGTTAGGCGGTAGCCGTAACGCACCTTCTAAACCTTGGTGCTTAAACCTTTTTCGGTGCGTTACACTGCGTTTTATATCATGTCCACTTGCATCGGCATCGCGCGGGGGGCGGGTTTATCAATACAATTCGCTTATTATTAAACGGGACTGGTAAAACCCGCCCCTACAACACCATTAACGATACGAGTAGGAGCGGGTTTACAGCGGCTTGCAGCCCTGGTGAGGGAAAGCGTTATCGCGCAAGGCAAGTGTAGCGGCAGCGTTAACGCTGCC
>DNGG01000507.1:0-3989 GCA_003486675.1 Cyanobacteria bacterium UBA11372 | reverse complement strand
GTACACCTTCGTTTGTGTAGCGGCACCCTTAAGGGTGCCGCTACACAAACGAAGCCAAAAGGCTGTACCTAGACGAGCTTGCAATCTGCTGTAGTCTAGTTACCAGGCAAGAGCCTGGTAACTTAACGCGCGGGAGGCTAGATATGGAAATTGGAGACGGATTTGCCTGGTAACTCAACGCGCGGGAGGCTAGATATGGAAATTGGAGACGGATTGTAGACAGATTTGAAAAAGTGATTTGGAAGTATATGAAATTAAGCAAATTTTATCTTCCCTTGGGCGCTGTTGTATTAGTCATGCTTGGAGGATCGATTGTCCTCAATTTTATTCTCTACGCTCAAGTCAAGAAATATTATTTTGAGTTGAATCAGACACGGCTAGATCCTGTGGGGTTAGGCTATTTTCCTGCAAATTCCCAGGGAGTTACCAATACCAATAAATTTCGTGTAGTTTTCTTCGGTGACTCTAGAGCCGCGGATTGGATATCACCTAATCTCAATGGTTATGAATTCATCAATCGTGGAATTGGCTCGCAGACATCCATCCAGATCAGGGAGAGATTTTCATCTCACGTGCGTCCTCTAAAACCCAATGTAGTCGTCATCCAATTTGGCATCAACGATCTGAAAACTATCGGCTTATTTCCGGAACGCAGAGAGGAGATCGTATCCAATTGCAAAGCCAATATTCAGCGAATTGTAGCAGAAACCAAAAGTTTGGGTGCAGTCGCGATCCTAACTACTATTTTCCCAGCCGGGGAAGTGCCACTCCCACGCAAACCTTTCTGGTCAGATGATATAGGTAAGGCTGTTAAAGAAGTCAATGCCTACATCGCTACATTAGCCGACGATCGAACTATCGTTTTTGATGCCTTTTCTCTGCTTGCCGATCGTCAAGGCGTAATGTTGTCTCAGTACAGGGTAGATGAACTGCACTATAACGCACAGGCGTATGAGATCCTCAACAAGGAATTAGTGGAAGTAATCAATAGAGTCAGGCAATAGAACTCAAAGACGGGTCTTACGCGCGACGATCGTAGAAACCGGGTTTCTAGGTCAATCTCTCGTTCCTTTTCCCGACGATTTTTCATAGAAACCCGGTTTCTTTGCCTAAGTCCTGAAAGAAATACAATCAAATATTTAAGTTGACAGAAAAAATATGAGCGATGCAGTGGATTATGCGTTGAGAAATGTTGTGATGAATGATTATGTTTTGGAGCCAGATGGGCAACCGATTCCCCAAAGTTCGTCTCCGACGGTTATTGCTGCTGCATTACGGCTTCTAGATGTGCCACCAGGGGCGAGGGTTTTGGAAGTGGGGACGGGTTCGGGTTACAGTACGGCTTTGTTGGCTCACTTGGTTGGCTCTCTTGGCTTTGTCGTCTCTTTGGATGTAGACTCAAATCTGGTCTTTCGCGCCAGCAGTTTATTAGCCAAGCATAATTTACCCCATGTAAAAGCGATCGCGGCAGATGGTCGAGATGGCTATTCAACAGAAGCACCCTTTGACCGCATCATCGTTTGGGCAACTGCTGATATACTTCCGCTAACCTGGATTGAACAATTATCTCCGGACGGGTTAATTGTTGTACCTGTCCGATTAAGGCGATTAGCTACTGCTGTGGCGATCGCGCGCATCCGTTTAGATGTTAATAAAAACCTGGTTGGAGAACGGGTAATTCCAGGGGCTTTTGTCCCCTTGACCGACAAACCCTTAAGTCGCTGGTATGGCTATGTTCAAGACGCCGACATTAAGGCCGAAATTAAGACAGAAGACGCTGAGATGGAGACAGATGTAATCTGGGCTAGTGCTGAGTGGTTGCGGCGAGAACAACAAACTCACCAAGCAGAGCAAATCCTGCGATTGATGCAAGTAGCCCCGCAGCAGGATAGCCCTCTCTACCCCGATGAGGATGTGGAAGCTTTGCGCGCTTACTTGTTGGCTACCTATCCAGAAGGTTTGACAACTGCATATACGCAAGCTCTCGGATTGGCTATTGGCTGTAGTCAGCCTGGAAGTCTTGCCCTACTTTCCCTGTGCGGTGAGGGTTATGCTGCGGTAGGGGAACGCGAGGCGGCTTTCAAGCTTTCAGACTGGATTTCCAGTTGGCGTGCCGCTGGGCGACCGAGTTTCGAGCAGTTGCGACCAGTTTTACAGTACGCTGGGCGCGGCTATCAAGTAGGGTTGACAACGGCGTAGATAACTTTTGATTTCTACCCAAACATTGTCGTTGTAGGGGCACGGCGGCGATCGCTTTTGATTTCTACCCAAAGATTGTATAATGCCGTGCCCCTACAGCTGGACATTTATCGCGATCGCGAAACTTTCCATAAACCCGGTTTCTGTGAGAAACCGGGTTTATTCAGTGCATAATGTGGGTTTTTGGGGCACGGCTAAGATAACATTTGATTTCTATCCACAAATTTTATGATGCCGTGCCCCTACAGCTCGACATTATCGCGCCGGTACTGTCCACCAAGCGATCGCATAAGGTTGACTCGCTTCGTTGACTTGTTTGTTATACGCTACGCGGATTTTGTATTTTCCCGTCGATGGTACTTGACAAAATATATGTTCTGTGCTATCTACTTCGCTAATCGAAGCGCAGGTGTAACGGGTGGTGTCGTTGCTGTCGGCGGGGACTAGATAGACATCGAGGTTGTTTAAGCCGCGATCGCGAAAATCTTCCCCAATGTCGTACACTCCATTTTTGTTGGCATCGTTGAGATCGACTACCCGATTCCAAGCCATCGTAATCGAAACGAAACTTCCCTGCTGCAAGGGTTTTTCTAATACGTAATCTTGGGATTTGTTCAGTTCTACTTTGTTGTAATCCCAACCAATGGGGGCGACTGGTTGTCCGGGTTTCCACTGACCGCTGCTAAATTGCTGCACTGCCCGATAAGCATTGAGTTGACCCGTTCCCATTTGCATGTCTTTAGAAATTTTGTCATCTTTATACGCATCGGATTCCAGCCAATTGCGGTTGCTTTTATCGGTAATGGTCTTGGTCATGCCCAAGCGCAAACCGTTGCCTTCATCTTTGATCTTGTCGGCGGAGTTGAGCAAGACGACTTTGGTAACTTCGTGGCGGCGGGATTCTACACTCCAGTTTGCCTTGCGCGTGGCGAGTTGGCGATCGCCGAATTCTTGAATCAAAGCGACGGTAGCAGTTACCTGGGGCGTTGCTAAACTGGTACCGCTGACTTGGGATATCCTACCATCGAGGTTGAGAACGGGAATTTCATGACCGGGGGCGACTATACCAATGGCGCGACGGGGACCAATGTTAATTTCTCGCCCTTCGAGTCGCCTTCTAATTCCTTCGGCGATATCGCCGATGTTGGCAAAGTCAATCTTAGAAAAAATTCCATCGACGCGCTTGGTAAAGGCGACGTTAATACCGTTGTAGTTATCGGTGGGAATCGGAATTCCTCCCCGTCCTTGATTTCCCGCTACCAAGTGCAGCACGTCGTAAACGCGGGCAGACCAATCTAAACATTGAGTGAGCAAGGCGTTACCGTCTAAAATCGCCTCTGGTCGCGGGTCGCGTTCTAAGGATTCGCCAAAGCTATAATTAATTGCGCGCAAATCGCCGCCGTTTTGCAAGGCTATGTTTTGCGCTGCTAGGCATTCTTCGGGTTGTCCGCTTTTTTCCATCGAACCCACTGCGGCGGAATATAACCTCGCTGCCGGTGCAACGCCCGGTACTTCTTTGGAAGTGCCAATCATCATTCCCGCGACGCTGTAGGCGTGGGGGTCTACATCGGTATCGGTTTTGGCTGGGTCATCGCGCCAAAATACTCGCGTCACGGGTACGGCATCGGGGTTGCGGTTTGCCGCTTTATCGATGCCAAATTGTCCGGGGCGTCCGATTTCTACTTGACCGATGGCGATTTTGCGACCGAGTAAGTTATAGGGTGCTTGACGCAGGCGCAAGGCATCGATTCCCGTTTGGTCGATTGAAGTTTCAGTCGCTTGCACGGGTG
>DNGG01000505.1:35839-38579 GCA_003486675.1 Cyanobacteria bacterium UBA11372 | reverse complement strand
ATGGTGTTTAAAGGCACTGACAAAGTGGCTCCAGGGCAATTTGACCAAGTGGTGGAAAATACGGGGGGAATGACAAATGCTGCCACCAGTCACGATTACGCTCACTTCTTTATTACTACAGCAGTCCCTTACCTGGAAGATACCCTGCCCTATCTGGCAGAACTGCTGCTGGGTGCATCTATCCCCAACGATGAATTTGAACGGGAACGAGATGTAGTAATTGAAGAAATTCGCGGGGCTTACGATAACCCTGATTGGTTGGGTTTCCAAGCACTGCTGGAGGGAGTTTACCAGTGTCATCCTTACGGGCGTCCCGTTTTGGGAACGGAAGAAAAACTTTGGCAGCACTCGCCAGAAGACATGCGCCGCTTCCACGCTTGTCACTACCAACCGGAAAACATGACCGTGGTGGTAGTGGGGGGAGTGAGTCAGGCAGTAGCATTAGAACTGGTGCATCAGTCGTTCCAGAATTTTACGCCTAGATCTGATTGTCCCCGGTTTGAGCCAGAAGCCGAACCGCCGATAACAGAAATTCGCCGCCAAGAACTGTGTTTACCCAGATTAGAACATGCCCGCCTGATGATGGGTTGGGTTGGGCCAGGAGTCGATCGCATCCGCGATGCCTACGGTTTGGACTTAATTTCGGTATTGTTAGCAGAAGGGCGCACTTCCCGTTTAGTGCGCCAGTTGCGGGAAGAATTGCAATTGGTGCATGGTATTAGCAGCAGTTTTTCACTTCAGCAAGATTCGAGTTTGTTTACCATTGGTGTACATTTAGAACCGCAACACCTGGAGAGAGTAGAAGCGCTGATATGCGATCGCCTCAGAGAGTTGCACAACCAACCCGTAACCGACGCCGAACTAGCACGGTGCAAGCGCCTGCTGTGCAATGACTACGCCTTTTCTACCGAAGCCCCCTGTCAACTCGCAGGACTCTACGGCTACTACAACACGATTGCCTCTGCCGAAATCTCAGTCACTTATCCCCAGCAAATACAAAGTCAAGAGCCGTGGGATATCCAGCAACTAATCCAGCAGTATATTTCCCCAGAACGCTATGCCGTAACTGTCTTAAAACCGTTTTGAAAATTTCAGATTTGAAATGGCAGATTTTAGATGGAAAAGTCAATTAAAATCTGCCATCTTTAAATTGAGCATATTAACTCAAGTTGTAAGTTACATCACTTGGCGCTGGTAATAGGTAATGGGTAATGGGTAATTGTCAATCTTTTGGGGCGGGTTGAACTAGATATGCAAGTGGTTCCACTTAATTGTTGGTAAAACCCGCCCCTACTGCCAATGAATCCAATTACCAATTACCAATTACCAATTACCAATTACCAATATCACAACTATTAACTAGCAACTTGCGTTATTAGATAAAATTTAAATCCGCAATCTGCAATCTGCAAGAGAATTAAGATGGAAAATTACGTGAATCAACAGGAGAGAAAATCTCTACTGAACCGCACTCTAGAGCGAACCGTTTTAAAGAATGGCATTACAGTTATCGCAGTGGAAAATACCGCAGCTGATATTATATCAGCGCGGATTTTTATCGGTGCTGGCAGTCGGTGCGAGTCTAGAGAAAAAGCCGGGTTGTCTCACCTGTTGGCATCGGTTCTGACTAAGGGAACCGCAAAGCTCGATGCAGCGGAAATTGCGGAAAAAGTCGAGTCGTTGGGCGCTAGTTTGGGGGCAGATACTACCGCCGATTATTTCTTAATGAGCGTGAAAACAGTTTCGGCTGATTTCCCAGAAATGTTGGAATTGGCAGCCGAATTGTTGCGAAATCCCACGTTCCCCGAATCAGAAGTAGAATTAGAACGGCGCTTGACAATTCAGGCGATTCGTTCGCAACAAGAACAGCCATTTACCGTCGCGTTTGAACAGTTGCGCCACGCTATTTACCAAGATCATCCCTATGCTTTATCGAGTTTGGGAAATGAAGCAACGGTATCCGAGTTGAGTCGTGAAGATTTACAACGGTATCACGGCACTTACTTTCGCCCGGATAATCTGGCGATTACGATCGTTGGTCGGATTGTACCGGAGCGCGCGATCGCATTAGTAGAAAAAATCTTGGGCGACTGGCAACCCCCGTCCACCAGTTTACCTGTGCTGTCGCTACCAGCGATCGCACCCGCGCCCCGCAACAGCTTCGTCAAGCAGCAAACCCAGCAATCGATTGTGATGTTGGGATATCTCACCGCAGCGGTAAAAAGTCCCGACTATGCAGCGCTGAAATTGCTCAATACTTACTTGGGAAATGGACTTTCGAGTCGCTTGTTTGTAGAATTGCGAGAAAAACGCGGCTTAGCTTATGAAGTGTCGGCGTTTTACCCCACGCGCTTAGATGCGTCCCACTTTGTAGTGTATATGGGAACCGCACCGGAGAATACAGCGATCGCTTGCGATAGTCTGCGCGCCGAAGTCGATCGCCTCTGCCAAACTATTTTAAGTCCAGAAGAACTGCAAGCGGCTAAAAATAAACTGTTGGGGCAATATGCTTTAGGCAAACAAACCAACGCCCAAATAGCCCAAGTTTTTGGCTGGTACGAAATTATTGGCTTGGGAATCGAGTTTGACGATAAATTCACCGATGCCGTCGCCGCCGTTACCCTTGAGGAAGCGCAAGCCGTCGCCTGCCGCTATTTTATCGAGCCTTATCTGTCTGTAGTCGGGCCAAGTGAGCAGGTGAGCAGGTGAGCAGGTGAGCAATGTAGGGGCGTAGGGGCGG
>DNGG01000505.1:34402-35430 GCA_003486675.1 Cyanobacteria bacterium UBA11372 | reverse complement strand
GGGGCGGGTTTTACCCACAACCATACGAGTAGAGACGTTACATGTAACGTCTCTACTACTTGATATGACTAGGTGGGAGATCAATCCAAGCAAACGGTAAACTCTGATCGAGGAGTTAATGCTTGTGGATGGGAGGTAGTATCTTGAGTTTACTAAGAAGTAAAAAGCATTTCTTGCCGCTGCTGGGAAAGAAGAACGCAGACAACAGACAAAACAAAGCAACTCGGTTGTGGCAGTGGTGTTTTTCTTTTACCTTTTTACTTTTTACTTTTTACGTGTCTCAGGGTATGGCCCAGACTCCACCTGTGACTAGCGGCACAAGACCGATACTGAGAACGGGGAGTGAGGGAGCGGCTGTATCGGAATTGCAAGCGGTGCTGAAACTGTTGGGGTATTATACGGGCACGGTTGATGGAGTGTATGGTGAAAGTACAGCGATCGCAGTGACTCAATTTCAACGTGCCGCTGGTATCACCGCTGATGGTATTGTTGGCCCTGCTACTTGGCAGCGACTCTTTCCCCAAACCTCGCCCCCGTCACCCTCCCCATCTGCCGCAAAACCTTCAAATACCGATTCTGAACCTTCCGCCGCTACCAGCCCACCAGCAACCAACAACCAGGCGGCAGCAAATACCCCACAACCTGCCATCGGCAATTTACCCATTTTGAGAGTAGGAACGCGCGGCCCTGCTGTATTTTGGTTGCAAACGCGACTGCAAGCCACCGGGTTTTTCCGCGGCCCGGTAGACGGTATTTTTGGTGAAGCAACCGAAATCGCTGTCAAAGCCGCTCAAGAAAAATTTCGCCTTCCCCCCGATGGAGTTGTCGGACCAGCCACTTGGAGGGTTTTATTGCCTTGATAGATAATAATTACAGCGATTTTCCGTTGTATCAACGCGGGTAGGGACAGAGCATCGCTAAGTTTTGTCGCCAGTCTCAAATTTAGGACTTACCCACGACGAGCCTAGAAACCGGGTTTCTGCGTCGAGCTTGAGTTTCTCAGCCACGAGTTTTCAGAGCAACCCGGT
>DNGG01000505.1:0-34089 GCA_003486675.1 Cyanobacteria bacterium UBA11372 | reverse complement strand
CAACCCGGTTTCACAGCTGCGAGCTTGAGTTTCCCACCGACGAGTTTTCAGAGCAACCCGGTTTCTTGGCTTCAGTCTTGAAATTGTTTGATTGCCCTGTCCCTACATTCTGGTGTTGCACCCAATTGAAAACCGCCGTATTAGCTCATCGGTTATGGATCGTAGGTAAAAATTACTATGACCCATGATTAATACTGGAGATAAATATGAACAAAAACTTGGTTATTTTGACAAAGTTAAAACATTATTAAGTTTAGTAAAGGGGGATTGTTTTATAAAAAAGAAGGTGCTAACTTAAAAAACATAAGGCACCAATGAAAAAAATCTTCAACCAAAACACCTGGATTTGAGCCTGTGCCGACCCGCTCTAAATCCAACGCAACTAACGCTCGGTTCTTGAAAGTTCATCGTCAAAAAGATATAGCGTTCTGTATACTGTTTTTGAACGCTCCAGAGTAACTGTCTGAATCGACGGAGGTGAGAAAAAAGTCGGAAAGCGAAAGTTGCGCAGTCAAGTCCACCTTAGTTGAGTTAAATCGCTGCTTTATTGGAATTAGCTTCTTATTGTTCGTTTCACCTCGAAGTAAAACCCGCCTAAGTCTACTCAGTTTTTCCTAAAGTAGATGGGCGGGTTTAAAATTTTAGATTTTAGATTTTAGATTTTAGATTTTAGATTTGAAGTAAATCTTAAATCAGCAATCTGAAATCAGCAATTAGCAAGCTTGCAATTAGCAATTAGCCGAATAACTGTAACTTCTGGGGGACAAAACAGGCGTCCTGGTAGATAGGTTCCCAAACCTCGATTGACGTAAAGCTGATTGGTACCGATGCGATGGAGTCCCTGCGCCCATTCCCAGTGGCGAACAACTTGGGTGCAAGTACCGAGATTAAATGGCAGCATTAGCCGCTGCGATCGCGGCATGTGGCGGAGAATTGTTTTAAGACTGCGCATATAATGCACAACAGGACCTAGTCCGGGAAGCCAAATTTGACCGCCGTGGGTATGACCGGAAAGTTGCAAATCGACGCGCCAAGCGCTTAATATCTGGGCGGTATCGGGATTGTGGGATAAGACGATGCGGGGAATATTTGGATCTAGTTGATCCATTACCGTCGCGGGTAGGAATTCTTTTGACCACTTATCGCCGAGTCCTACTAATGCTAATCTTTCTCCCAAGGGGTAAGCGACTTGATTGCAAAGGACAGAGATGCCGATGCTACTCAAAGCGTTGGTAACTTCTGCTTTTGAGTGGCGATAATAATAGTCGTGGTTGCCTAAGACAGCATAGATTCCGGCGCGACTTTGGAGGTGTTTGAGTCGCGACACCAGTTGGTGAATCGGTTTTGGATCGTCGGTGACGTAGTCGCCGGTGAGTAGAACTAGATCCGGTTTTGCTTGATTGCTAGCTTGTATAGCTTGTTGTAGCAAGTCATCAGACAATCGCACACCATCGTAGTGGAAATCGGATAGTTGTACTAAAGTCTTACCTGCTAAGGATGGGGGTAAATTAGCGATCGCAACGGTTATCTGTTCGATACTCAACGCGCCGGTGAGGATACTGTGCATAGTGCTGCTGCTTGCTTACTGGAAAAGCGCCTCCAGCATAACTTATCGCTCTTACTGCTTTGGCGCCTGAAGAATATCTATTTACTGAACCGCCATAGACGCGCAGCGGCTTCCCGTAGGGTAGACGCCAAGAACGCCAAGAAAGAAGAAAGTAAGAAGATAGCGATCGCCAGGGAGTAAGATACTTTTAAGCTAGCTTACGCATCAAACTAAAAAACCGCAAGAGCAGGTTTTGCAATTTCTGGTTTTTAGCGTATTTTTGCTTAGTTAGCAGCAGTGCTGCCTTACTATTCACTTCCGCCAGGGTCGGGTATATATGGATAATACTGCTGAGAGCAGAAACTTTTAAATTATTTGACATTGCCAAAACAATTTCGTGGAGTAATTCTCCCGCCGAAGCACCTACTAAATGAGCGCCGAGTATTTGCCCATTCCCCCTAGTAATAATTTTGGCAAAACCTTTAGTAGCGGCTTCGGCTTGGGCGCGATCAACTCCAGCGAATTCTTGTTTTAGCACGTAAATATCATCTCCATATCGCTGTTTAGCTTGCTTTTCGGTTAAACCAACCCGTGCCAATTCTGGATCTGTGAACGTCGCCCAAGGAATGACTCGATAATTTGCTTTAGTGAGGGGGAAAAATAAGGCATTTTTTAGCACGACACTGGCTTCGTAACCCGCAACATGGGTAAACTGGTAGCCGCCAATAACATCGCCGCAGGCATAGATGCGCGGGTTGGTTGTTTGGAGTTTTTCATTGACGCGAATACCTTTTTCTCCTACTTCTACACCCGCCGCTTCTAAGTTAAGCGATTCCACATTTGGCATCCGTCCAGCAGCGACTAAAATTTCATCTGCGGTAATTTTTTGGGTCCCTGCCCATAGGTGTTTTTTACCATCGATTTGTTCAACTCTTTCGACGCGGGTAGCGGTGATAACGCGAATGCCTTCTGATTCTAATTGTTGCTGGATGACTAATGCGGCTTCTGGGTCTTCTTTGGGTAAAAGATGGTCGCTACTGGCAATAATTGTTACTTCTGAACCCAATCGAGAAAAAGCTTGCCCCAATTCGCAACCAATTGGTCCACCGCCAATTACAGCCAGGGATGGGGGAAGTTCTGGGAGGGAAAATACTTGCTCGTTAGTCAGATATCCGGCTGTTTTTAGTCCTGGTATGGGGGGAATTTTGGCACGGGAACCCGTGGCGCAAGCAAAGGCGCGTGCTTTGAGTTGCCTGTTGTTGACTTCAAACGTTTGTCGGTCGATAAATTGACCCGATCCAAAGATAACCTCTACACCCAAAGATTCAAACCGTTCTGGGGAGTCGTGGGGTTGAATGGCAGCGATCGCTTTCTGCAGGTGTCCGTTGGCGAGGGCAAAATCAATTTGGGGATTTTGGCAGTAAATGCCAAAGCGAGCCGCATTTTTGACTGAGTAAGCAATTCTTGAAGCATAAATAAGGGATTTACTGGGGACGCAGCCGTACCAGAGACAGTCGCCACCCAAGCGATCGCTCTCCACTAGGGCAACTTTGGCTTTTAGCTGCGCCGCCGCCGCCGCAATTACCAAACCACCCGAACCCCCACCAATCACCACCACATCGTATTCAACAGCCATTTGACAAATTCTCCCTAATTTTTATTTGTTACGCCCGGTTCTATTGAATCTTGGTAAAATTAGATTTAGCTGAAAATGAGCCTAGCATTGGTTTAGAAGAAAATCCTGCATTCCGGAGCGATTGGTAAATTGCTGCTCTTGAACGAGATTCAATCCTTGCCTTGCTAGACAAGATTGGCTCTCGGTCTGATATGATTTGACTCAATTCCGGCACTAGATGCAGCAAAAATGAACTCAAGGTTTTGATAAATCGTTAAAAATAGCGACTAATGGTTTGGGTAGCTGGGCAAAAATTATACGGCGATCGCTACACTATCGAAAGATATCTGGGGCAAGGTGGCTTTGGCGTCACTTATCTGGCGAGGAATAAAAAAGGCGATCGCGTTGCAATCAAAACCCTGAAACAGGAGGTACTAACAAATCCAAAACTGGCAGCGTACCGGCTCAAATACAAGCTGAGTTTTCGGGAAGAAGCCTTGCGGTTAGCGCTGTGCCGCCACCCTCACATCGTGCGGATCGAAAACGCTTTTTATGAGGGAGATCAGCCTTGTATCGCCATGGAATACGTCGAAGGAGAGGATTTACGACACCGGGTGAAAAAGAGCGGCGCCCTCCCCGAAATCGAAGCGTTGCGCTATATCTGGCAGATCGGTCAAGCTTTAATCGTCTTGCACGATAAAGGCATGTTACATCAGGATATCAAGCCGCCTAACATTATGATCCGGCAAGGTAAACCGGAAGCGGTTCTGATTGACTTTGGCATTGCACGGGAGTTTATCCCCAATCTGATGAATTATCACACGACAAGTTATACGGGAGGGTTTTCCCCGATCGAACAATATGCACCACAAGCTAAACGCAGCGAGTGTACCGATGTCTACTCCCTAGCGGCAACGCTGTATTATTTGCTCACGGGCAAAGTGCCTACCCCGGCTCCAGCTAGAGCGGCTAAACTGGCTTTAGTGCCACCCAAAGAATACAATCCGAATATCAGCGATCGCGTCAATCAAGCGATTCTCAAGGGCATGGAGTTTGAGCCAGAAAATCGCCCCCAGTCGGTGCCAGAATGGCTCGAATTAGTCGGCGGTATTACGCCCCAAATCGTGAGTGCGCCGCCAGTTGCACTCGAAGCAATCAACCCACCGCCACCACCGGCGGCGACGACAGGATCTCACGCGCTCAAGCCAGATTACACCAAACTGCAACGGTTGCTAGCCGCTAGAAAATGGAAGGAAGCTGACTTAGAAACTGAAATTGTCATGCTTCAAGTCGCTAGAACCGATAAAGACGACTGGCTTAACTTAGAATTGATCCACAAGTTTCCTTGGGAAGATCTGCGCCAAATTAACCAAATGTGGCTGTACTACAGCAGCCATCGATTTGGCTTTAGCATACAAAAGCAGATTTGGCAAGAACTTGGCGGACAAGTAGATTATCAAACCGAGCGGAGTTTGGGCGATCGCGTCGGGTGGCGCGTCAACAATACCTGGCTCAACTACGACGACCTCAATTTTTCCCTCGATGCGCCTGCTGGACACCTCCCAGCACGGGGATCGGCGTTGTGGGCGCGGGGAAGCGTTTTCTTTGGTTGGGCGTGGTGGGTATTTTTCGATCAAGCCATTTTATCGCGCCCGGATAATTTGAATAATCCGCCAAATTCAATTCGAGGTATTCTTGGCTCGTCGAGTTAGCCCGCTCTAGCACAAGCAAGAGGAGAGGATGTCAAAAAATGGAAAAAAAGGCTGCCGATCCCGCGCTATAATCTTCGCTCTGGTGCGCGAGAAAGTCAAAAAATGGCCTCAAACCGGATGGGTGGCTTCAGTCAATTAAGGTTAGCTGGTGCGTTGGGGATGATAGCGATCGCCACAAATACTCCTGTGGTTGCCCAAATTGTCCCAGATAGCACCCTGCCGAATAATTCCCGCGTTACCGAAGTGGGTAATACTTTCACAATTGAAGCAGGAACTACCGCCGGGGGTAACCTTTTCCACAGCTTGCGGGAATTTTCCCTTCCCACTGGCTCTGAGGCATTTTTCAATAATGCTTTGACAATTAATAACATTATTACCCGCGTTACTGGAGGGCAAGTTTCTCACATTGACGGGTTAATTCGTGCCAATGGAGGGGCAAATTTATTTTTAATTAACCCTAGCGGAATTATCTTTGGCTCGAACGCGCAATTGAATATTGGTGGTGCGTTTATTGGCAGTACTGCCGATAGCATTCGCTTTGCCGATGGCAGCACTTTCAGCGCTAAAAATCCTCAAAATCCACCTTTGCTAACGATTAACGTACCAATTGGCTTGCAGTTTGGTTCTCAGCCAGCCGATATTGTCAACCAATCTAAACCCGTCGGCTTGGCAGTACAACCGGGGCAAACATTAGCACTTATTGGTGGAAATGTCAACTTAGAGGCAGGTTGGCTGACGGCACCCCAAGGGAGGATAGAACTAGGGAGCGTGGGGAGTAACGGTGAGGTTAGTATAGCGCCCGGTTTGGTTTTCGGCTATCTTGGGGTGCAGAACTTTGGGGAAATCCAACTATCGCAACAAGCGGGAGTCGTGGCAAATGGCGGGGATATTCAGGTGCAGGGGAGGAGATTGGCAGTTGGCTCGCGCTCTGTGATTTCCACTTCCACCCTCGGTTCTCTCCCTGGGGGAAATCTTACCATCCGCACCACGGATGCGGTAGAGATCGTCGGCACGGGAATTCCCCAAATATTAAATCAATTTTTTGCTGGAATTCCGGCTAATTTCTCACAGGAACAAAGCGGAGTATTTGCCAATAGTTTTGGCGCTGGAAGAGCGGGCAATTTAACGATTGAAACTGGCAATTTAACCGTTAGCAATGGCGGAACGATCTCAGCCACCAATTTTTCCCCTTTAACACTAGAAGCGGGAGGAAATTTAAGTGTAAATACTCCTGCTACAGGTGCAGTCCAACTCAACAACGCTGGCTTAATATCGGGAACGTTCGGGATGGGAAAGGCAGGAGATTTAACTGTTAATACTGGCAGATTGAGATTAGAAAATGGAGCTTTTATCTCGGCGATTACTTTTGGCGCGGGTGCGGGGGGAAATGTCACAATTAATGCCAGAGATGCCGTAGAAGCGATTGGCACTGACTCGACTCATCCCTTGCGTAGCGGCATTATTAATTCGGTTGGCATCAGGGGAGTTTCCTTGCAACCAAGGGGTCGAGGGGGAGATGTGACGATTAATACTAACAGGTTATTGGTGCGGGATGGCGCGATCGCGGCAACGGGTTCTCATGGTATCGGACAGTCGGGAAATTTGATCGTGCGCGCCGCTGATGTGGAAATCGTCGATCCCCCCAACGCAACCGCATCGGGGACTTTAGCCGCTACATCCCGCAGTCAGGGAGATTCGGGGGATATCTTAATCGAAACAAATCGATTGCGCGTCGGCGGGGGAGCCGATGTCTCCGTTACTGCTTTTGGTGCGGGGAAATCGGGAAATCTGACCGTTCGCGCGGCCCAGTTGGTAGACTTGTTTGGCGCGCGCCTTAATCCGGCAAATCCGAGGGATTTTAGTCGCAGCGGACTGTTTGCCGCCACCGAAGGCATCCAAGATGGGGGTAGCATTACCGTTGTTACTCCCCGTTTTACCGTGAGGGATGGGGCGCGGGTATCCGTTTCTACTCGCGGTCGAGGGAATCAAACCGCAAGGGGGGGGCGGGGAGGAAATCTCAACGTCATCGCCAGCGAATCGGTAGAACTCTTGGGAACCAGTGCCGACAATCGATTTGAGAGCGGGTTATTTGCCCTTTCTGGAGAAGAAAGACCGAATATCGCCGCCAACGAAGCAACGGGGGATGGAGGAAACTTATTTGTAGAGACGAACCGATTGATTGTGGCAGATCGGGCGGAAATTTCGGTGAGTGCCAGGGGATCGGGGGCAGCGGGGAATTTGCAAATTCGCGCACAGAGGATAACCCTGCAAAACCGAGGTCGGATTGCAACTGCCACCGCTTCTGGGAGTGGGGGGAATATTAATTTGCAAGTGGGGTCTGTGCAGTTGCGATCGCAAAGCCAAATTGCCGCCGCTGCCGGGGGTACTGGTAATGGAGGGAACATTACCCTTACCGCCGATACGGTTGCGCTTTTAGAAGGAAGCGGCATCAACGCCAACGCTTTTAAGGGAAGTGGAGGTCAGATCGACATATTTACCCAAGGTATTTTTAGGAGTTTTGATAGTGCGATCGCTGCCAGTTCCCAATTCGGCGTCAATGGCATCGTCACCGTTAATACGCCCAACGTCAATACCAGTCAGGGATTAGTCGAATTGCCAACTCAGGTGAGGGAGAGCAACCAAGTCATCGTCGGGTGTAGGGCGGCGTATGGCAACTCTTTTACCGTTACCTTTCGGGGCGGTTTACCAGAAAACCCGACGACAACGATTCGAGGTCAAACCGTTTGGCGCGATTTGCAAGATTTTACCGCGATGGGGGAAAGAAGTAAGCCCGATCAAAAAGACGCGGCGACACGGAGACGCGGCGACACGGAGAGTTCTGGAGACGGGGCGACGGGGAGACGCGGCGACACGCAGAGTTCTGGAGAGACATTCCCCGCGTCGGGGCGTCCCCGCGTCGGGGCCTCCTCTTCCAACTCCCCTCCCGACCGAATTGTAGAAGCTTCCGGCTGGATAATTAATGCATCCGGGCAAATAGAATTGGTCGAACATCTGCCTCAAACCACTCCCAATTGTTTGGGATTTTGATGGTGAAAAAGTCGGAAAGGTCGGAAAGGTCGGAAAAGTCGGAAAAGTCGGAAAAGTCGGAAAAGTCGGAAAAATGCAGCTTTACCTAAACTCATAAATGAGAGATTGGTAAAAGAATTAGGGAAAGTAAGAGAATAAAAATATTTTTGTCTGCGGTTGTATTGACGGCAAACAACTATATAGTCATAATTATTCGCAACAGAATCTTATATCCTCAATTAGTCAAATGCCTAAAGTAGTCTCAATACACTCTTATCGCGGTGGTACTGGCAAATCCAACTTTACCGCCAACCTTGCTACCACCGTGGCGCTACAAGGTAATCGAGTCGGTGTAGTAGATACAGATATTCAGTCACCTGGAATTCACAACCTTTTCGGTTTAGAACCAGAAACCATGAACAAAACCCTCAACAACTTTCTCTGGGGACAAGTACCCATCGAAGATACAGCCTACGATGTGAGCGGCAATATAGGTTTAAATGGGAATGGCAGTTTGTTTTTAGTTCCCTCCAGCGTTAAAGCAGACGATATTTCCCGCATCTTGAGCGAGGGATACGATGTCAAATTGCTCAATGATGGATTTCGCAAATTAGTTAAAGGTCTTCAACTCGATTATCTTTTCATCGACACCCACCCCGGTTTGTCGAAAGAAACCTTTCTGACGATTGCGATTTCCCACATTTTGATTTTAATTCTGCGACCGGATAAACAAGACTACCAAGGCACGGCGGTAACTATAGATGTGGCGCGGCAGTTAAAAGTTCGCAAAATGCTGCTGGCAGTCAACAAAGCCTTAAAAAGCATGAATTTTGACGCGCTGAAGCAAAAGATAGAAGCCACTTACGACGCCAACGTAGCGGGGATATTTCCCTTATCGGAAGATTTAGTGCAGCTGGCAAGCAACGGGGTGTTCTGCGTGCAATTCCCCGACCATTACGTCAGCAATGAATTTAAAAAAGTAGCGCAGCAGATTATGGAATAAAGCAAAATCCAAAAGCGATCGCACATTTTAATGGTAAATTCTTGCAACTACGTATGGCAGAAAAACACGATCTGAAATCCCTAGCAAGTTCAATACAGGCAGTCGCTTCCCCGTTTCGCTCTTATTTGAGCGAGTTGCACGAAAAATATCGATACTTGAAAGATGGTGCTGTGGCTGATTACATTCCAGAATTGGCACTGGCAAATCCCGACTGGTTTGGTATTTGTGTGGTGACAGTAGATGGTCAGGTGTTTGATGTTGGGGATGGCGACAAACAGTTTACAATTGGGTCAATTTCTAAACCGTTTGTTTATGGCTTGGCGCTGGAAGATCGCGGGCGGGAATACGTTAATAGTAAAGTTAGCGTCGAGCCAACGGGAGAAGCATTTAACTCGATTGTGTTGGATGAAAAAACCAATCGGCCTTACAATCCAATGGTAAATGCAGGAGCGATCGCCACCACAGACTTAATCAAAGGTAACAGCGCAACGGAACGACTCAAGCGCATGTTGGAGATGTTCCGCCGCTATACCGGAAGGACGCCAGATATTAACGTGCCGGTGTTTTTGTCAGAGAGAGCAACGGGGAATCGGCATCGAGCGATCGCATACCTAATGCTCAATTTTGGCATGGTAAGCGACCGGATTGAGGAAACCCTCGACCTGTATTTTCAACAATGTTCGATCGTGGTCAACGCCCACGACTTAGCAATGATGGCAGCTACCCTTGCTAACTCTGGTATTAATCCAATTAGCGGAGAACGTGCGATTGATGAACGTTACGTGCAAGATGTGATTAGCGTCATGCTGACATGCGGCATGTACAACTATTCTGGCGAATGGGCTTATCGGGTAGGAATGCCAGCAAAAAGCGGCGTTTGCGGCGGAATTACTGCCTTAGTTCCCTCAAAATTGGGGATTGGGACTTTTTCGCCACTCGTAGATGCCAAGGGCAATAGTGTCAGAGGAATCAAAGTTTGCGAAGATCTCGCCAGAGATTTTGGCTTGCATCTATTTAATGTGGCAAAACCAGAGCGAGATTTAAAAGACTGGCTCGAAGGAGGCGATGCGATCGATAATTGGTAAGTCACGATAGTTCCCTACCCAAAACTTCACTCACCTTGATTTTTAGGGATATTCTGTATCCCTGATTGGTGATTCAGCTTTGGCATTGAGTGTTACATCATCTCCGGGAGCTACCAATCTAAGATGGGACATTCTGGCAAATCGAGAAAGGGAAATGGGGAAAGGGTGTAGCCATCCTTGCCCTTTTTCCCTTTTACCTTTTCGCCAAAGAAACAAGTGTATCTCCGGGTGCATAGATATTTTTTAATACTGTAGGGGCAGTACCCCCTTGCCTACCCCAGGTATCAATTTCAATCTATGCCAAAGATAGACAGCCGTGCATATTCATGCATTCTTCCTGATACAATACCGATGCCACCGGAGAATATATTACAAATTTGAGGAGCAATCAAATGACCGGAAACTACTACTTAGATCAACTGCGGGACGAAATTTTTCAAGCCATAGATGGTTATGAGCCAACGGCTAACAAAGTCTTCTACGAAACTTTGCAAAATCATTTTCCAGGGGCGTTGCCCATGAAAGATTATATGAAACAAACCTATAACTCTCTTGATAGTTATGGGTTTGAAGATGAAAACACGATGGGGATGCTGGCAATTTGTCGAGATGAAATTGCCGATGCCTTATTGTATGAAGTGGTTAAATATTGGGGAAAAACGTTTAATTGTTGTAGCCTAGCTGGGTTCGTGATGATGGGAAAAACCGGGTTAGCAGCAGCAACAGACCATACCCCGATTTTTGACGGGTTGCGTCGCTTTACTTTTTATGCCATGCCCCATATCGCAATTTCTAAAACAGGAGAAATTGGCAAGGTTTATCGAGAAGGTATTGACAAAGCTTCTCATGCCTGCGGTGCGTTAGAAGCAATTGTTAAGGAACTAGATTCTGGATTTCTTAACCTAGCAACCGATATGCAAGATATCGAACAATCGATTATCCGGCAGAAAATTTTATCGACTATTAAATATGGTGAAAAACCAGATTTAGTAGAAATAACTAAGTTGGCTTGTGGGGTTATTTCCAAGGATGTAGAGAAGCTGTTGGGAACTTTAGATGCTTCGATATTCAAGTATGCAGTGATGACGGGCATTCAAATTCACGGCCCAATGGACACTCATTGGATCTATCCCCAGGATTTTTATGTGGTGGGTTCCGATCTGGCTAATGGGAAGGAAAACATTGAGGTGTTTAAGACAGAAGAACAGCCAGTATAGGGCTGAGGTAAAGAAACTTGGTTGCTCGGAAAAAAACATCCAGAACCCTTGGAATTTTAGGCAAAAACAATAATAATATTTCAAGGGTTTATACCTGGGCTTCCCCTAGTTTTTCAATTAAGGCGCTGACTATGAATATGGTACAAATGTATGGAGATTTCATTGACAATCTTCCCGTTTGTGAAGACTATTTGGATATCGGGTTTTCAGCGGCTTCTCACCTGATTAAGAAGCGGTGGAAAACGAATCGATTATCCGCGCACTTTGTGGCTGATTATTTAGCAGTTTTTCTGCCAGTAAACGATGAAGATCCAGGCAAGGAAAGGAGAAACGAACAGTGTAAAGGAGCAGTGGCTTACATCGCGAATGAGTTATTAGAAAATGCGATGAAGTTTCATAGCCCAAATGGAAAGTCACCAGTGAGGTTTGGCATTCACTTTATGGAAGAGCCAGAACTGAAAATAATCTTGTTCGCTAGCAATGCGATCGCACTGCAAAACAAGGATAAATATCAGGCATTTATTGAGGAGTTAATCGCCTCCGATCCGCAGGAATTGTATATCCTGCAACTAGAACGCAGCGCCGAAGATGAAGACAATCAAACTTCTGGATTAGGTCTGCTGACGATGATTAATGATTATGGAGCAAAAATCGGTTGGAAATTTGAGACGATGTGCGATGATACGGATGCGATCGCAGTCACAACAATGGTTCAGCTTAGCTTATAATTAAGCCCAAGTTACGAAGCAGTTCAGTCAGGAGAGAAAAAAACAATGGCAATGCAAGAAATTAAAGGTGAAGACTACAGCGTGCAATACGATCCAGATTCGGTGACGTTTTATTTTCAAGGCGAACTCAGCTTGGGCGGCCCCCCAGAGTATGCACCGATTGCTAAATTGTTAGAAGATGTCCTCAATCAAGCACCATCCACGATTAACCTCAACTTAAAACAATTGGAATTTCTCAACAGTTCCGGCATTAGTATGCTATCTAAGTTTGCGATCAACGTTCGGAAAAAGAAAACGACTGAAGTTGTAGTAATGGGATCGCAAGACATTCCTTGGCAAGAAAAATCCCTTGCCAACTTGCAAAAGCTGCTGCCAACCTTGCAACTACAGCTAGAGTAAAGCCAAGTTAAATTTCCAGCATGACTGAACTATCCAAAGAGGAATTACTGGCACAAATTGAAGATCTGAGTCGGCAACTGACAGAAGTCAATCAAGAAAAAGCCGACTTAGAAATTATGCTGGAAACGATTAACGAACATTCCACCTACCTGGAAAATCAAATCCATCAAAAGAATAAACAGCTGCGAAGCTACATCCAGCAGGTGGAAAAACTGACAGATGCTGCTGCTGCGGTGGAAAACAACAGATTTGATCCTGGAAATTTAAAACAAGTCGCTGCACGGGAGGATGAACTAGGTCATCTGGCACGGGTATTTACTCAGATGGTGCAAACGATCAAAACTCGCGAACAAGAATTAGAAGAACTTTTAAACGCCTTTGGACGCTTTGTTCCCCATGAGTTTCTCAAATTCCTGCAAAAGCAGAGCATTGTCGATATTCAATTAGGAGATCACGTCAGCAAAGAAATGGCGGTGATGTTTACCGATATTCGTTCCTTCACGACGTTTTCCGAACGCATGACACCCCAAGAAACTTTCGACTTCGTTAACGCTTACCTGCGTTATGTTGCACCGGAAATTCGGGGTCATAACGGGTTTGTTGTCAAGTTCATGGGTGATGGGATGATGGCGGTTTTTCCTGATGGCGCGGATGATGCAGTTGCTGGGGGAATTGCCTTCTTAAAAAAGCTGCAAGAATACAATCAGAAACGAGAATCTCAGGGTTATTCACCTATCGAGGTGGGTATGGGAATTCATGTCGGTTATATGATGGTGGGAGTGGTGGGAGAACAGGATCGACTTCAGGGCGATACCCTGTCGGATACAGTCAACCTCACCTCCCGCTTGGAGGGATTAACCAAACACTACGGGGTGTCAATGGCGATCTCTGGTGAAGTACTAGAAAGATTGAGCCATCCGGAGCAATATAAAGTGCGATTTATCGATCGCACAATCGTGAAAGGAAGGAGCGAACCGATTACCGCCTACGAAGTTTTGGATGTAGAAACCGAATTAATTCAAACATTAAAACTGCAAACATTACCGGATTTTGAGCAAGGATTTGAGCATTACCGCAATGGGGATCTCCAAGCAGCTCAAGCCTGTTTTAAGCAGGTGTTGATCGCCAATCCGCTGGATAAAACGGCAAAACTCTATCTGAAGCGAATTGCACAGCTAGCAAACCAGGGCATCCCTAAAAATTGGCGCGGTATCTGGGTATTTAGAGAAAAATAAGGGTGGAGAAAAAAATGAATGAACTATCGAGAGAGGAATTAATAGCACAAATTGCAGATCTAAATCGGCAACTGACAGAAATTAATGAAGAAAAAGCCGACTTAGAAATCATGATGGAAACTGTTACCGAACATGCCACCTACCTGGAAAACCAAATCCATCACAAAAATAAACAACTGCAAAGCTACATCCAGCAGGTGGAAAAGCTGACAGATGCTGCTGCTGCGGTGGAAAACAACAGCTTTGAGCCAAGAAAGTTAAAACAAGTCGCTGCACGGGAGGATGAACTCGGTCATCTGGCACGAGTATTTACTCAGATGGTGCAAACGATCAAAACTCGCGAGCAAGAACTAGCTACGGCAAAAGAGCAACTGGAAGCGGTTTTAAATGCTGTGCCAGGATCTATTTCTTGGATTGATTCGGAGGGCTTATACATTGGCGTGAATAGCTATCTCGCGGAGAGTTATAATCTTTCCCCAGATGCTTTTATTGGTAAAGAAATCGGCTTTCTCAAAGGCAGATCTGATTTCGCAAATTTTATGCGCCAGTTTTTAGCAAGTCCGCAAGAATCTGCTTCTCAAATTGTTGAAATGTGGGTCAATGATACGATGAAGTATTACTTAATGGCGGCGCAGAAATATCAGCAAGGTAACGCAACTGTATCAGTGGGAATTGATGTAACGGAACGCAAACGAGCGGAAGAAGCTTTAAGAATTGCTGAAGAAAACTATCGCAGTATCTTTGAAAACGCGCTGGAAGGAATTTTTCAATCAAGTCCGGAGGGGCGGTACATTAGCGTTAATCCAGCAATGGCTCGCATTTATGGTTATCAATCTCCTGAAGAAATGATGGCAGAGGTGAAGGAGATTTCAACTCAAATTTATGTCGAGCATAATGGGAGAGAGGAGTTGCAAAACTTGATGGCAGAATATGGCGAAGTCAAGGATTGGGTATCTCAAGTTTATCGCAAAGACGGCAGCAAAATATGGGTTGAAGAGAATACCAGAGCAGTGCGCGATCGCTATGGCAAATTACTCTACTACGAAGGCATTGTGGAAGATATCACCCAGCGCAAGCAAGAAGAAGAAGCCCTCAAACGTCAATTGCAAGAACTCCGCATCGAAATCGACCAACAAAAGCGCGCGCGTGAAGTCGCAGAAATTACCCAAGCCGATTACTTTCAAGACTTACAAGCAGAAGTGGGAAATCTCGATCTCGATGAGTTTTGGGAAAATTGAATTCCCAGGAACTCTAAAGTCGAGGGCAGGCAGGATGCCTACCCCACAAGAGTTTTTTCCTCTGCACTCGTTCCCAGGCTAAGAGCCTGGGAACGAGTCAGGGGAGGTTCCGCCTCCTATGCGCGCGAATAATGTGCAATTGAGGCTCCCAAGTGGCGCAACTTCCAATTAAAGCAAGTCGGATTGGAAGCGATCGCTTGCCAACATCTTGCAGATTAGAGTTCAGGGAGACGCGGGGAGTTTTTCCAGCACCCTCTCTGCATCGCGATCGCCCTGTTTGATATCATGTGCGGTGGCATCCGTATCGTCAAAAGTGAGGCGACAAGGAGGAGGGGTTTTCAAACTGTTGCTGGCAGCGGAAGTTTACACAACCGATGGTATCGGACTTGGTATGATGGGAAACGAGAAATAATATCGAGTCCGGTAGTGTCGGACTTGCACAGTTAATAGCGTTGTAGGGGCGGGTTTTACAAGTTTCCTTTGAGCAAGAGCGAATTATGTTCATAAACCCGCCCCGCGTGCGATGCCGATATAAGCGGACATGATATAAGATGTGGAATAAAATCAAACAAAACCTGAAACAATGGCAAGGAACTTTGATAGTGACTGCCTGTATAGCTGGATTAGCGATCGCTGGCAGTAATGCCGGACTTTTTCGCATTTTAGAATGGCTGACTTTAGATCAATTCTTTCTCATCCGTCCTCAAGAACCCATTGACAAACGCATTGTTGTTGTCACGATTGACGAACCCGATATCAAATACGTCAAGCAATGGCCCATGTCAGATCGGGTAATGGCAAGAGTTATTCGCAATATTAACGCTCAACAACCCAGAGGAATTATTATTGATATTTATCGAGATTTGCCCGTCGAACCCGGACATCAAGAACTGGTAGAAATATTTAAAAATACTCCTAATTTAATCGGAATTGAAAAAGTAGCAGGAAATCCGATTGCGCCGCCCCCCACCTTGGCTAAACTAAATCAAGTCGGAGCTAACGATTTAGTCGTAGATACCGATGGTAAAATCCGACGCGGCCTCGTGCTGTTAGGCAAATCAGATGGCAGTTTGATCCAAGGATTAGGCGTAAAAATGGCATTGATGTACCTAGAAAAAGAAAAAGTCGAGCTAAGGCAAATCGATGCCGATAAACAGATATACGGTTTAGGTCAAGCCAAGTTTGTTCCCCTGTCTAGTAACGATGGACAGTACAACAAAGCAGACATGGGAGGATATCAAATTCTGTTGAACTATCGAGGCGGACTCGACCGTTTTGAGCATATCTCCATGACCGATGTTTTGGAGAATCGAATTCCTGGGGATTTAATGCGCGATCGCTTGGTATTTTTCGGCTCAAAAGCACCCAGCCTTAATGATAATTATCGCACGCCTTACAATAACAACTTGTTTGCCCCAACTGAGTTAATGCCGGGAGTAGTTATTCACGCCAATTTAACCAGCCAAATTCTCAGTGCAGCCTTAGAAGGTCGTCCGATGCTGCAAGCTTCAGCTAAACCGTTCAATTGGCTATTAATTGTCTTTTGGTCTGGTTACAGCGCCACTCTCGGTACGCTCTACATTAAAAGACGTTCGATAACAGTAATAGGGATATTAATCGCCGGATTAATTATCGTCACCAGTTCCTATATTGCCTTTTTATCTGGTTGGTTATTGCCTGGATTTACGCCTTTACTGGCGGTAGCTGGAGCTGCTATAGTCAGCGTCGGGCAAGTGCTGTGGCAAAACCTCATGCTTTCCTATCGTCAATTAGAAGATTACGCCCACACCCTGGAAGACAAAGTTCAACAACGCACCGCTGAACTAGCAACAGCGAACGACCAACTCGCTAATGCTAATCAGGAAATTACTAAACTTAACGAAAAATTGAAAGCGGACAATATTCGCATGAGTGCCGAACTCGATATCTTGCGAGAAATGCAACAGTTGATTCTGCCTAACCCCGAAGAAATGGAGTCAATTGAAGGATTAGACATTGCCGGATTCATGGAACCTGCTGACGAAGTCGGCGGCGATTATTATGATGTCCTGCACGCAGATGGCGTGGTGACGATTGGCATTGGCGATGTCACCGGGCATGGACTCGAAAGCGGCATTTTGATGGTGATGACTCAAGCGGTTGTTCGCACTCTCAAAGAAATAGAAGAAACCGATCCGGTGCGCTTTTTAGATACACTAAACCGCACGATTTATAAAAATGTACAGCGGATGAATTCTGATAAAAATTTAACGCTTTCTCTGGTTAATTATGCCTTTGGTAATATTAGTATTAGCGGTCAACATGAGGAAGCAATTGTTGTGAGAAAAGGCGGTAAAATCGAGCGCCTTAAAACGACCGATTTGGGATTTCCCATTGGGTTAGATGAAGAAATTGCTGATTTTATTAGCCAGACAACAGTGGCATTAGAACCAGGGGATGGGGTGGTGCTGTACACCGATGGTATCCCGGAAGCCAAAGATATTAATAAAAAATTCTATGGCATGGAAAGACTTTGTGAAGTTGTTTCTCTTAATTGGCACTTGAGTGCGGAAGAAATTAAGCAAGCAGCGATCGCTAACTTGCGGGAATTTATTGGAGAACAAAAGGTGTTTGATGATATTACCTTGGTGGTTCTCAAGCGCTCCGATGAGGAGAGGGTGGAGAATTAGGATCGATCTTTAAAGTGTAACTAACCTAACTTGGCTAATAGCTAATCGCTGGTAGATCTGGAAAATATTCCCATGAGCAAAGGGCTGCTATTCGCCTTGATGATTGCAATCGTCATCGGCTTTCCGAGCGTTAGAGAAAATTAACAAAACTTTAGCTCAAAAAATCTATTAAAAAAATCATAAACACTGTATAATGTTATGATAAATTTTCCAGGGAAGCCTTTGCCGTAATTTTGCTGGGCATCTACTTGGTGCTATCAGGGGATTCTGCTGTCAAGGAACAGATACGATTAGTGCAATCGTCAGCGATTGGCTAATTGCTAATAAAAAAGATAGTAGCTTATAAGATTGAATAACTATGAGTACGATCGCAATTCCTGGCTATCGCGTCACCCAGCAGTTGTATTCAGGTTCCAGAACCCAGGTTCATCGGGCAATTTGTGAATCAGACCAAACAGCAGTGGTACTCAAACTACTATTGAATGAGTATCCCACCTTCAATGAACTGGTGCAGTTCCGCAATCAGTATACCATTGGCAAAAATCTCGATTTGCCGGGAGCGATCAAGCATCTGAGTTTAGAAACCTACCGCAATGGTTTTGTACTGGTGATGGAGGACTTTGGCGGCATTTCCCTTTCTGAGTACATCACCTCTTTAGGTGATGGGGAAAATTCCCCATTTACCGCTCCTGGTATCTTAAGCGAATTTCTCCATATTGCTATCCAAATTGTTCAAACTCTAGAAGGACTCTATCACAACCGAGTTATTCACAAAGATATCAAACCCCAGAATATTCTAATTAACCCCCAAACCAAAGAGGTAAAACTAATTGACTTCAGTATCTCCTCACTCTTACCGAGAGAGAACCAGGAGATTACTAACCCCAATATGTTGGAAGGAACGCTAGCGTATATATCCCCGGAACAGACAGGAAGGATGAATCGGGGTATCGACTACCGCACCGACTTTTACTCTCTAGGGGTAACGTTCTACCAACTGCTCACCGAAAAACTTCCCTTCCAGTCGAACGATCCACTCGAGTTACTCCACTGTCACATTGCCAGACACCCGACGCCCCCAATCGAAATCAATCCCGCCATCCCGCAGGTATTGAATGATATGGTGATGAAATTGATGGCGAAAACGGCTGAGGAGCGCTATCAATCAGCTTTTGGCATCAAGCACGACCTGCAAAGGTGTTTAGAACAATACTCAGCTACAGGCAGTATTAATCTGTTTGAATTGGCACAAAGGGATATCTGCGATCGCTTCACGATTCCCGAAAAACTTTATGGCAGAGAAACAGAAGTGGCAACCCTGTTAGCTGCCTTTGACAGAGTTAGCTCTGGAAGCACTGAGATGATGTTAGTAGCAGGTTTTTCGGGGATTGGAAAAACTGCTGTAGTTAATGAAGTTCATAAACCGATTGTGCGGCAACGAGGTTACTTCATTAAAGGGAAATTTGACCAGTTCAAACGCGATATTCCCTTCTCTGCTTGGGTGCAGACATTTCAGAATTTGATGCGGCAATTGCTCACCGAAAGTACTGCCTCTTTAGCAACGTG
This sequence comes from Cyanobacteria bacterium UBA11372, assembly GCA_003486675.1. Classification (GTDB taxonomy): domain Bacteria; phylum Cyanobacteriota; class Cyanobacteriia; order Cyanobacteriales; family Aerosakkonemataceae; genus Microseira. The sequence continues at coordinate 15,049 of DNGG01000505.1, read as the reverse complement.
GAAAGCCAAAATATTGGCAGCTTTGGGTGAAAACTCTCAGGTAATTATTGATGTCATCCCAGAATTAGAGCTATTGATTGGCAAGCAGCCAGAAGTGCCAGAACTCGAGGGAACTGCTGCCCAAAATCGCTTCAATTTGCTGTTTGAGAAGTTTATCCGAGTGTTCGCAACCAAAGAGCATCCCCTAGTCATTTTCTTAGATGACTTGCAGTGGGCAGATTCTGCTTCTCTGAAGTTGATGCAGTTGTTGATGAGTAAAGGGGATACTCACCATCTTTTATTGTTAGGAGCTTATCGAGATAATGAAGTATTTCCAGCACACCCGTTGGTGCTGACCTTGGATGAGATTCGGACTCAGGCGACAGTCAATCAAATTACTTTAGCACCCCTAGACCAATCTTCCTTAAACCGCCTGATTGCCGATACTCTTTCCTGTCCGCCAAAGCGAGCAGTTCCTTTAACGAAGCTGGTTTTAACCAAAACCAAAGGCAATCCTTTCTTTAGCAATCAATTCCTCAAATCTCTCCATGATTCAGGGTTAATCTTCTTTGATTTTAGTATGGGCTATTGGCAGTGCGACATTGCCAAAGTCAGGGCACTAGCTGTCAGCGATGATGTGGTCGAGTTTATGGCAACTCAATTGCAAAAGCTGCCCCAGAATACTCAGGAAGTCTTGAAGTTAGCCGCTTGCATTGGCAACCAATTTGACTTAGCCACTCTCGCCATTGTCCATGAGAAATCCCTGGTCGAGACGGCGGCTGACCTGTGGAGAGCATTGCAAGAAGGGTTGATTATTCCTATTAGTGAATTTTACAAATTATTTCAGGATTCTGAAGCAGTTGAAGTTAAACAAACATCGGAGTTTTCCGTCCCCTACAGGTTTTTGCACGACCGCGTCCAACAAGCGGCTTATTTTCTGATTCCCGAAAACCAAAAACAGGCAACCCACTGGAAAATTGGGCGACTGCTGTTGAGTAATACGACCGAAGAAGAACGAGAAGAAAAGATTTTTGATATTGTCAACCAGTTGAATATTGGGGTGGATTTAATTGACTCTCAGACTGAACGAGATGAATTAGCTCAATTAAATTTAATTGCCGGACGTAAAGCTAAGACTTCTACAGCTTATGCAGCAGCTCAAAAGTATTCAACTGTGGGGATGGAACTTCTAGTTTCTAATAGTTGGCAAACTCAGTATGATTTAACCCTGGCACTCTATGAGTCAGGAGTGGAGACAGCGTACCTTAACAGCGATCTCGAGCGGATGGAGCAATTGGCAGAAGTTGTTCTGCAAGCAGCCAATACTATTCTGGATAAACAGAAAGTCTATGAAGTGAAAATTCAAGCTTATGCAGGTCAGAATAAACTACTAGAGGCTCTCAATATTGGGTTACAAGTACTGCAGCAGCTAGGAGTAAGCTTTCCAGAGGATCCCAGCCAGTTGGATATTCAAAGAGGATTGGAGGAAACCGCTGCACTCTGTGCTAGCAGAAATATCCAGGATTTAATTGAATTACCGAACATGACATCTCCGGAAAAGCTAGCAGTAATGAGGATTTTATCGAGTATAGCTCCTGCTGTTTTTATTGCGGCTCCTACCCTGTTTCCGTTAATGACATGTTCCTCAGTTAATTTATCTATTCAATATGGTAATGCGCCGTGGTCTCCGTTTTTTTATGCTAATTACGGCATTATATTAAATGGAGTAGTTGGAGATATTGAAACTGCCGATCTATTTGGCAAACTGGCTGTGGGTTTGATAGCAAAATTCAATAACAAAGAACTTAAAAGTAAAGTATATTTCATCGTTGCAGCTTTGATTATGCACGGCAAGTATCATATGAGGGAAACCTTGCCACTTTTTTCAGAAGGCTATCACAGTGCATTAGAAACTGGCGATTTAGAATTCGTTGGTTATTGCGTTAAAAGTAAGTGTCAATATTCCTATTTAATGGGACGGGAACTGACTGAACTAGAACAAGAAATGAGAGACTACAGTCAAGTGTTGGATAACCTCAAGCAAGAAACAACACTAAACTTTACTCAAATCTTTTGGCAAGTAGTGCTTAATTTGCTAGGACAGGCTGAAAATCCCTGTCGTTTGTTAGGTAAAATTTATAATGAAGATAAATTTTTACCGCTCCTGACTGAAGCCAATGTCATTCTAGGACTACACTATTTATATGTACATAAACTAATTCTTTGTTATTTATTTGAAGATTTTTATCAAGCCGTCGAAAATGCGGCTACAGGCAAGCAGTATTTGGCAGGAGCGCCAGGATTTATCACCGTGCCTGTATTCTATTTCTACGAGTCTCTGACAGCAATGGCAGTGTATGCCAATGTCGATGAATTGCAGCAAAAGAACCTGCTCAAACAAGTAGCAGACAACCAGGCAAAGATGCAGAAATTGGCGCATCATGCTCCGATGAATCACGCACATAAATTTAATTTAGTAGAAGCAGAGCGTCACCGAGTTCTTGGCGAAAATGTAGAGGCAATGGACTGCTACGATCGCGCTATAGCATTAGCCCAAGAAAACAAGTACGTCAACGAAGAAGCTCTCGCTAACGAACTCGCTGCCAAATTTTATCTAGGTTGGGGCAAACAAACGATTGCCCAAACTTACCTAACTAATGCCTACTACTGCTATGCTCGTTGGGGAGCCAAGGCAAAAGTTGCAGATTTAGAAAAACGCTATCCCCAATTACTTGCTCCCATTCTCGTTCAGGCAAAAACGCCAAAACTAGGGGAAACAATTTTCCCAACGCTCACGCCAACCGTCACCTCCAGGAGTTCAAGTTCGGGCAGTTCAGATGTTCTAGACTTGGCAACGGTACTGAAAGCCTCTCAAGCTCTCTCTAGTGAAATTCATCTGGATAAATTGCTCTCTATTTTGATGCGAGTTGTGCTAGAAAATGCTGGAGCTTCTAAATCCGCTTTGATTTTATCCCAGGCCGCTAATTTGGTGATTGAGGCAACTGGTGTTGCTGGTGGGGACATCACGGTACTCCAATCGATTGGAGTCGAACAAAGCCAGGAAATTCCTGTTAGTTTAATTAACTACGTCTATCGCACCCGCGAAACTCTGGTACTCGACAATCCTGATGCCCAAAATAGCTTTTATGCTGACTCCTACATCATTGCTAATCAACCAAAATCACTCCTCTGTACCCCCATTGTCAATCAGGGTAAACTCCTAGGGATTCTGTATTTAGAAAATAATTTAACTACGAAGGCATTTACAACCGATAGGTTGGCAGTTTTAAACATCTTATCTAGTCAAGCCGCCATCTCGATTGCTAATGCCAAACTTTATGAAGAAGTCACCGCCAGCGAAAGACGGTTGACTCAGTACCTGGAAGCAATGCCTGTGGGTGTATCTGTTCACCAACCAACTGGACAACTCTACTACGCCAATCAAACAGCACAGGAGTTGCTGGGTATAAAACTTATACCGGAAGCCGAAACCGAGCAATTGTCAGAGACATATCAAGTTTATCGCGCTGGAACTAATCATTTGTATCCCATTGACCAATTACCAATCGCGCGATCGCTTTCTGGCGAACCTGCGACGGCAGACGATCTCGAACTGCACCACCCCAATAAAATTATCTCATTGGAAATTTCCAGCACGCCAATTTTGGATGAAACGGGCAAAATTGTTTATGCGATCGCTGCCTTTACCGACATCACGCAACACAAACAAGCCGAGAAATTAATCGCCGAATACAATCGCACCCTAGAAGAGCAAGTTAAAGAACGTACTGCCCAACTCGCCGCAGCTAACCAAGAAATTATGGCACTCAACTCACGCCTCAAAGAAGAAAATCTCCGCATGAGTGCCGAGTTAGAGGTAACGCGCAAACTGCAACAGATGATTCTACCCAAGCAGTCGGAATTAGAGTCAATTGAGGGATTAGAAATCGCTGGTTTTATGCAACCTGCCGATGAAGTGGGCGGCGACTACTACGACGTACTGCAACAGAATGGCCAAGTCAAAATTAGCATTGGCGATGTCACCGGACATGGTTTAGAAAGTGGCGTGTTGATGCTGATGACACAAACCGCAGTTCGCACTTTACAGGAAAGTAACCAAACCGATTCAGTGCAATTTTTGGATATTCTCAACCGCACGATTTATCACAACCTACAGCGCATCAACCCCGATAAAAACCTAACGTTGGCTCTTTTAGATTATGGCGACGGCATTTTGAAAATCAGCGGGCAACATGAAGAGATAATTGTGGTGCGTGCTGGGGGTGAAGTCGAGCGGATTGATACAATAAATCTCGGCTTTCCCATTGGCTTGGATGAGGAGATTGCTGATTTCATTGCTTCCGAACAAGTGCAACTTAATCTGGGGGATGTGGTGGTGTTATACACCGATGGAATTACGGAAGCGGAAAATATTAATTTCCAGCTATATGGAGTGGAACGGTTATGTGAAATCGTCAGGTTAAATTCTGCGCGATCGCCACAAGAAATCCGACAAGCAGTAATAGATGATCTGCGACGGCATATTGGGGAGCAAAAACTTTTTGATGATATTACTTTGGTGGTATTGAAACAGAAGTAGATAGCTGACTGAAAAAGACGTTGGTTATACAGCGATTATTGAGGGTTTGGGCTCAGTTAAGCACCCTACTCTATGTGCCAGTTGCGTAAGTCCTAATTCACAAAACTTTAGAATAAAAAATTTATTAAAAAATGCCTGAAAAAACGAAACCCTTCCCGTAGTTATCTGCGGCGATCGCAGCACCGCAGGAGGAACGATCGCTGGGATTAAAATGGCGTTTCCTCAAACCAGGCTGGGGGTAGTTTGGATAGACGCTCATACAGATATTCACACACCCTATACTACACCTGCGGGCAATATGCACGGGATGCCTGTCGCCACCGCGATCGCATAATATCGTGTCCGGTGGCATCGGTTGCGTTTGGCTAGCAGCTGAGCAGGTGAGAGGGAAAAAGACAGTTTTTGCAAAAGCTACTATATACAACCGATGCTAGGGGAGATGATATTAGAGTGCCAAATCAACTCACCCAATCCGAAAACGGTTGAATATTGGCACAAGATAAAAAACTTAGGAGGAATTGCACCGAAATTAAGTTATAATGATTTGGTCTACATCACCGTTCGAGATACCGAACCGGAACAAGACTATTAATCGCAAAGCATAACGTCAAGAACTTTACCACCGCAGAAGTGCGGGAAAAAGGCGTACCTCAATTGGTGCGAAAGGTAATGGAGAGGTTAGAAGGTGGCGATCGCATGTACCTTTGCTTTGACGTTGATAGCATGGCTCCGGCAATCGTGTCTGAAGGCACGGGAACCCCTGTAGCGGGGGGATTGACGGATACAAAAGCTGGTCAATTAATCTCTAGCTTAATCCAACAAGGGAAAGTTTGCTGCTGGGAAATTGAACGGGAAAATCCCATGGCACAAAGTGCTTTTGGGATTTTAGGAACTGCTGCCAATAAACTGTCAGCCCATTAACAGGACTTACACAAAGAAACCCGGTTTCTCTGAGCAAACTTGACGAAGAAACCGGGTTTCTGACTCCCCGCTGCCAATAAACTTTCAGCTTATTAAAAAAGGTCAATCTACCAATCGAAAATCTAAACTGGAATGAATCATCAACTCGAATCCCGACTGAACACAGACAAAAACGAAACATTAGTGGCACTGGTTTGTCTTATTGTTGCCTTAATTTCCATCTCTTTGGCAGCCATTTTTATCAAATGGAGCGAACAGGAAATTAGTCCCTATTCTACCGCGTTTAATCGCTTTTGGATTAGCACAATTGTGATGCTGCTGTGGCATAAATTGAGTGGGACGCGCAGTCAAAAAATGGAACAACAACCCCAACCTAATTCAATCTATACAGGTTGGGTGCTGTTGCAGTTGTTGGGAGTGGGAATTTTTTTAGCAGCTGACTTGATACTTTGGGCATGGTCTTTAACTCAAACCAGCGTTGCTAATGCAACGGTGCTGGTAAACTTTACGCCGCTGTTTACGAGCTTGGGAGGATGGCTGCTTTGGGGTAAGCGATTCGATCGCAAATTTGTCATCGGTATGAGCATTGCCATTTGCGGATCGATCGCTTTGGGAATCAATGACCTGCAACTGAGTCCCGACAAACTGATTGGTGATATTACCGCTTTACTGGCGGCGCTGTGCTTTGGGATTTATTTGCTGCTTTTAGAGCAACTGCAAACCCGGTTAAATGCGATCGCAATTATGTTGGGGTGTTCTGCGATCGCTACCTTGTTAACCTTACCCTTTGTCCTGAGCGCTGGAGAGGGACTTTTCCCCTATACCTGGCAAGGGTGGCTGTCAGTTATTTGCCTTGCCATCATTTGCCAAGTAGTGGGTCAAGGACTTTTAGTTTATAGTCTCAATCGCTTGTCATCGGGATTTGTCGCCGTCTTTCTCATGCTCGATCCAGTGTTAGCAGCAATCGGTGCTTGGGTGTTTTTCTCTGAAGGATTAACATTCTCAAACTTGCTAGGCTTTGCCGTAATTTTGGTAGGCATCTACCTCGCTCTATCAGGGGATTCTGCTGTCAAGGAACCGATACCATTAGTACAATCTTGAGAAATTGGCTAATTGCTAATTGCTAATAGTCAAGGCTATTTTGTCTAGGGTGCGTTAGTCAAACGTAACGCACCACAACCTCTGAGGAATGTCCCTTAGTATTTTGTGTAGGGTGCGTTAGTCAAACGTAACGCACCACAACCTCTGAGGAATGTCGCTGACTAAAAACAAATTAAGTAAGTGTAATTCCATCCTACTGGCTAGGTTAACAACTCAGGACTTTTATGACAAAAAGCCAGGATAGCAATTTAAGCAACGCGATCGCCAACCTTTCGTTTCCGTTTGCCAATTTCTTTCTTGAGTTTGATGCTAAAACATTGCCGAGCAGTCTGGCAGCCGGACTCCTGAGCGGCATCATAGGGGTATTATTTGATACTTCTTTGGCGGCGTTCGTGTTTTCAGGGGATTTGACAAGCAAGCTCGCTCAGGGAATTGGCATTGTTTTGTCGAGCGCGATCGCAGTTCGCGTTGTCACTTCTTTGACCAGTTCCTTCCCCACAATTACCGCTGATATAGACACGCTACCAGTGGCAGTTTTAGCGGGAAGTGCCGCAGCAATTAGCAGCAGTTTATCTGATAGTGCGGATGCAGAAACAATTTTTGTCACGATACTTGCCACATTTGCCCTTACTGCTTGGTTAACGGGAGCATTTCTCCTAGCGTTGGGACAGTTCAAAGTGGGGGAATTGATTCGGTTTATTCCCTACCCAGCGATCGCGGGATTTTTAGCAGGAACAGGTTGGTTATTATTTCGCGGTTCTCTTGAAATTATGACCGATGTAAAGCTAAATTTCTCCAGCCTTGCGGTGATGTTTCAAACTGACATATTGCTGCGGTGGTTACCCGGATTGATTTTTGCCGCCCTGCTGGTTTTAATTTCACGCCGTTACAACCATTGGTCGATTGTACCAACTGCAATTATAGCAGCAATTGGATTGTTTTATCTATTTTTATGGACAAGTCATACTGCTTTTGAAGATGCGATCGCAAAAGGTTGGCTGCTAGAACCTTTTGCCTCTGGAAGTCTTTGGCAACCTTTCAATCCAGCAAAATTAATCCAGGTGGATTGGTCAGTCATTTCAACGCAAATTATTGGCGATATATTAACGATTGCCGCTATCAGTCCCATTGCGATTTTGCTCAATGCCAGTGCCCTGGAATTAGCGGCTGAATGCGATATTGACTTTAATCGAGAATTAAAAGCAGCGGGCATTGCCAATTTAGCGGTAGGAGTTGGTGGCGGTATGGTTGGTTACCATACATTGAGCGATTCATTGTTAGTTTATCGCTTGGGTGCTAGCAGTCGCCTCGTGGGTTTAATTTCAGCCGGTGTGTTTGCGATCGCATTATTTTTCGGCGCTGCTACTTTATCCTTATTCCCCAAGCCAATTTTAGGCGGCTTGCTGTTATTTTTCGGTTTATCTTTACTGGTTGAATCCCTTTGGGACGCTGGGCATAAACTGCCCAAATCTGAATATTTCATCGTCTTGTTAATTCTAGTTGTTGTCGGTGCAGTTGGCTTTCTGCAAGGCGTGGGAGTTGGCTTAGTTGCAGAAATTATTCTATTTGTTGTCAACTATAGCCGCATTGATGTAGCGAAACGGGTAGATTCCGGCATCAACTACCGCAGTCGCGTTCACAGATCCCCAAACCAAGCACAGATACTGCGGCAAAAAGGCGAGCAAACTTATATTCTGGAACTGCAAGGATTAATCTTCTTTGGGACGGCGAACAAGTTACTCAATCAAATTCGAGATCGACTCGATCTTGCTAACGAAAACTTGCGTTTTGTCGTCCTAGATTTTCGCCACGTAACGGGACTCGACTCCTCTGCCGTTTTGAGCTTTACCAAAATCAAGCAAATTGCTAAAAAGCAGTCATTGCAGTTAGTTTTTACCGATCTACCGCCAAATGCTGCCAAACAATTCCACCAGGGAGGCGTCCTCGAAACTCCCGATCCCGTGGTTCAGGTTTTTCCCGATTTAGATCGAGGATTAGAGTGGTGCGAAAGTCAAATTTTAGAAGTTAGTCAATTGCACCGTTCCCGTTTTTTACCCTTGGTGATGCAGCTTTGCACCAGCTTTCTTTCGGCGGAGCAAGCGACTAAATTAATGCAATATTTGGAATTGATGGAACTGCCTGAAGGCGAATTTCTATTTCACCAAGGCGATCTTTCTGAAGGGCTTTATTTTATAGAATCCGGTCAAGTTAGCGTTGTCGTCGAACTCGCCGATGGTGAGACAAAACGACTGCGGACTTACACCAGCGGCGCGATTGTTGGCGAAATGGGTTTGTATGGTAACGCACCTCGTTTTGCGTCAGTAGTAAGCGTGAGCAACAGTCGCCTTTACCATCTTTCTAATCAAGCTTTTGCTCGCATCGAAACCGAAGAACCGCTACTAGCAGCCACCTTTCACAAGTTTATTGTCAGCTTGCTAGCCGAACGTTTGAGAAACTGCTCGCTCGAATTGCAAAACTTCCTAAATTAACCCAAAAATTAGTCAAAGCGTGCATCCATCTTTAATATAATTAACCCAAAGAGGATGCCAAAAAATGACATTAGTAGCTTTGTAGGTTGGGTTGAGGTACGAAACCCAACTAGTACGAAACCCAACTAGCTTGCTTGCTGGTTGGGTTTCACTTACGTTCAACCCAACCTACTTGATTCTTTAATTGCTTGCCTTGACATGCTCCCGACGGGAACCCTGGTAGGGAAAGTTGCATTTATACCCAAAAGTCGCGGGAAATGAGAGCGATCGCCAACTCTTCCACCAAACTTTATCGCCTCAAAATCGATGCTTCTCAAGTATTAACCTAGGTTGCTAGTTATAAATTTAGAAGTTATAAAACGCTTCGTATTCGGTGTTTTTACGGAAAAAATTGCGATCAAACAATCAAACATTCAGCAGTTGTTCTGAGGGTTTGGTTATCAGCCAAGGCTATCGTCATAACTAGCAACTTATCCAGAAGTTACTTCTATGGCGCTTAATTTAGCGAATCTTTGTTTGCTACCGCCCCAGGATTTAGTCAGCAGTTACCAATTGAGTCAGCCCGTAGCGATTCAGTTGCATCAGGCACTAAAACAATTTCAACAGGCTTTATCTGGCGAGGAATATTTGCAGGCGAATACTATCAATGCCGCCTTGCAGCAACTCACCCCAGTGGAAGTCATTCCCCTGGAGGAAAATTTCTCCACTGGCACTAACCTCAAGTGTCAGCACGTTCAAGAATTTGACCGCTATATGGAAGTCCAACACGTCAAAGCTAAACAACCTGCATCCTTAATAGTTGCGAGCCTGTTGAGAGCTTATTTAGCTTTTTTAGAACTCAGTACAAGCCTTCCTTTTAATGCTAATAAAAACTTGGTAAAATCGGGATTTACCACTTATGCTCTTCTCTTAAGAAGAGCGTTAGGATTAGATGAATATAATTTTGATGATAATATCAACAATAGCCAGAATTTCACTTATTATAATGCCAATTTTAATATCGAACCAAACCTCACTCTTTCTCCTCTTCAAATATGGAAGAAGGGACATTGGATATTTTTAGTATTTAGCCAAGCGTTAATTTTGAGTTTAAATCGCTTGGTTGATGCCATTGGTAACGACCAACTCGACCAAGCAAAAGTTGAGTTTGAAACTGCTGCTGAACTTATGTACGCATCGGGAGCAGCCATGAAATTAACTGGGAACTTTACTAGGGAGAAATATGAAAGTGAAATTCGCCCTACTATGATTACAGGTAATCCCCAGTCCTTAGTACAGTCAGAGAATTTAAGTGGGTTAATGATGTGGGATCACGATTATCTGATCAATGTCATTTGCAAGCAGAAGCTATTGCCCATGATGAAAAATTTACCCAGCATACTCGAAGCCGAACACGAAAAATTTGTTCGAGCTTATCAATGCGGAATATCTGATGGACACCAGAGTATTTGTGCTGAATTTGGAGGGGGTGAAATAGGGTCTTTGATAGCCGCTTCGGAAAGTAGTGCAGCTATCAAAACTTTGGAAAAATTTGAAAATAGCAGAGTTAAACTACTCGACCCTACGGGTAAAGTAAAGGGTGGCTGTCCGCTAAATATGACTCTAAGAGCAAAGACTTCTGTTAACTCAGACTCCCAGAGCCAAGACTGCTGAAGCAAACATGCTTGACAGGTTAAAGTAAAAGTGAAATTAGTTCACCAGAGGATGCAAACAAATGACATTAGAAAAAGAAAGCTTGGGATTACTTCAAGAAGCACTAGCACGACTAGAAGAAGGTTTCGCGTGCCTACCAAAATGCTCACGCACTCCCAACCTAGATGCTATGAGAACCGTGCTGTTGGAAGTCGCAGAGCGGATGCAGGATAATTATCCCTATCACCATCCCCTCTACGCTGGGCAAATGCTCAAACCTCCCACAGAAATTGCCCGTCTTGCATATATGCTATCCCTTTGGATCAATCCCAACAATCATGCCCAAGATGGTGGACGGGCAAGTTCGGCAATGGAGAGAGAAGCAGTTGCAGAAATTGCCAAAATGTTCGGTTGGGAAATTCATTTAGGACATCTAACCAGTGGCGGCACAATGGCGAATTTAGAAGCCTTATGGGTGGCAGGAAATTTACAACCAAACAAAAAAGTTGTCGCTTCTAATCAGGCACACTACACCCATTCCAGAATTTGCGGCGTGCTGAGGATTCCTTTCCAATCTGTTCGGTGTGATAGTCGCGCCCGGATGGATGTAGCAGCCCTGAAAAAACTGCTACAACAAGGTGATATTGGCACAGTTGTTGTGACAATGGGGACGACAGGAATGGGTGCTGTCGATCCCCTACCAGAAATTCTCGAACTACAGGCTGAATATGGGTTCCGCATCCATGCCGATGGTGCTTATGGCGGTTACTTTATCCTGGCAGATAATCTTGATGCCGAAACCAGAGCCGCTTATGATTGTCTCAAACAAGTTGATTCAATTGTTGTCGATCCGCACAAACATGGACTCCAACCTTACGGCTGTGGCTGCATTCTCTTCAAAGATCCTTCTGTTGGGAAGCTTTATAAACATGATTCACCCTTCACTTACTTTAGTTCTGACGAATTGCATTTAGGTGAAATTAGCCTGGAATGTTCCAGAGCGGGTTCATCTGCGGTAGCACTCTGGGCAACTCAACGGTTACTACCTACAATTCCAGGGGGTGAGTTTGCTGGTTATTTGAGTAAGTCGCGAACAGCAGCACTTACTTTTTTTGAGAAGCTACAAAATGATGGGCGATTTATAGTGCCTTTTACGCCCCAATTGGACATTGTTGTTTGGGCTGTAAAATCTCAGAGTGCGAGTGAATCTTCACGACTGGCTAAGGAGATTTTTAAAGTCGCGGCACAGGAAAATCTCCACTTAGCTACAGCTAATGTATCGAAACAGCTATTTTTAGAGGCTGGAGAAGGAATTAATTGGGATATTGACTCTATTACCTGTCTGCGCTCTTGTTTGATGAAACCGGAACATCTAGATTGGATAGATCGGATTTGGCAGACACTTGACGTAGTAACGACAAAGGTACTAAGAGGGGCTGTGTCAACGGCTACGTAAGGCTCGTGGATTAAACAGCATCCAAAATTTGTAGGTTGGGTTTCCTCATCTTAACCCAACTTACGGAGGTTATTTAATTCCCATTCATTAGCGTTGATTTTTTGTAAGTTCTACCAAATACATGGAAATTATGGAAATTATTGATAGCCAAAAAGAAATTCTATTCCAAACGATGGACCATAGTGATATCGAAGAGACTGCTATTTGTATCTCCCAGGTATTTGCAAGTTCTGAACCCATCACTAACGCCCTAAAAATTTCCTTTAATGAGTTTTATCGGTTGGCTGTACAAGTCTGTCAGAAAGCAGCAGATGAACAAGTCTAGACAATTGCTAAAGATCGGAAAACAGGCGATATCCTCGGATTCATTATTTCTGAAGATTTTATGACAACCAATCCTCAACCTCCAGAGGGTATTGATGAGAAGTTTGAAGCAATTTTTTCTTTGCTGTCAGAACTGGAAGAAAATTACCGAAGCCGTAATTCGATTAAAACAGGACAGGTACTGCATATTTTTCTGCTGGGAGTACAAGAGAGATATCGTAAGAGATATATCGCCAAAAATTTAGTGACAGAAAACTTGAAATTAGCTAAATGCAATAAGTTTGAAATTGCTATTGCTGAAGCGACCGCAGTTGGTTCTCAACACCTATTTCGGACTCTTGGGTTTACTGAATATTTTGCCATTGAATACAAGTCATACAAGTTCCAAGGTAAACAGATTTTGAGTTCTATTGAGAATCCTTCTAGTTGTCTATTGATGTCATCTATAATTTAAATAGCGCCTAATGCTTTGTTAATTAAACTGGGTTAAAAGTCCAGCACTTTGGAGCCAGTTTGCTAATGCGGCGCCTAATTGCTCACAAGCCATAGTTTCATATTCTTCAATTTGCTTGGGAGTTAACAAATCCTTCCATCTGCCATTTTTACCATTTCCAAAAAATTTACCAGGCAGAAAGCCCGGAGGCTGAAACTTTTCCCAATTATTTGACATATATTCAAAGGAAGATTCATGCAATATCGTGTTCATCTTTGCCGAGTCTATCTCGATATTGAGAAAGTTAGCAATTCTCTGAATTTCGTTTTCCTTGTGATTGATTAAATTAGAATAGTGAACTAAAAGTACGTTGGGAAGATGTCTGGCATTCCACCAACTCTTGTAAACAAGAGTACAAAAAATCCATCCAGGAAATTCTTCATTCTTTAGCCACTTCTCCCAAAATTCTGAAAAACTGCCTGCCATCTCACTTCCGAAGTCTTTATAATATTTAGGATCTTGACTTCTCAAATGATTATATAGAGACTGAGCAATATCTCTGCCATCTCTGAGTAGGGATATGTATTTCCATTCTGGATAGTATGGCAACGCATCAAAAGGCAAGTGACTTTTAAAAAATCTAGGGTCGGGCAATTTATCTATATGGTTAACTTTGTTTTCTAACGAACCAAAAAATATTTCTGGATTCTCTTCTACCCAAGGACTTAAATCGTAAAGGTACTTAAAATTACTGTTACCGTTAATAATTAAATTAACTATTTGCTGAGTCAAAGTTGTTCCAGTTTTCGGAGAAGTAGAGATGATTATATCCGTTTTATGGGGTTGAATAGCATTCCAAATACTAGAATCAGAGACCTGAGTTTTAATTACTAATCTCATATCCACCTATTGAAAAACTAATAAAAAAGATTGTAGAGCTATTATATAGCAATAGTCCAGACAGTTTTTAGGTCGTAGTCTGAAACCCTACATTTACCGGAAAGCATCTGGATCTTGTACACCTTGGACTCAATCAACAGGAGTGGATCAAATGCGAGCGACGGTATACTATGCACCGGGCGACGTGAGGGTTGAGAGCGTTCCCGATCCAGTTATCGAGCAATCTACCGATGCAATTGTCCGGATTACTCATGCGTGTATTTGCGGTTCTGACCTATGGTTTTATCGAGGTTTGGAAGATTGGCAACCGGGTTGGCGAACAGGACATGAGTGGATGGGGGTGGTGGAAGAGGTGGGTAAGGATGTGCGATCGCTCAAAAAAGGCGATCGCGTCCTCGCTCCCTTTGCCTTCTCTGATGGCTCCTGCGAGTTCTGCGGCAAAGGATTGCAAACCTCCTGCATTCAAGGCGGCTTTTGGGGTGGTAAAAACAACGGCGGACAGGCAGAAGCCGTGCGGGCGCCATTCGCTGACGGGACGCTAGTTAAGATTCCCGAAGCCGTCGAGAATGATGACGCTCTCCTCACCGCTATTCTGCCGCTGACAGACGTGATGTCAACTGGTCACCATGCTGCGGTTTCAGCGGGAGTGCGCGACGGAAGTACCGTAGCCGTTGTGGGTGATGGTGCAGTCGGACTGTGCGGCGTACTGGCGGCGAAACGCTTGGGAGCAGATCGCATCATTATCCTAGGTCGTCACCAACGACGCCTGGAAATAGCGCGACAATTCGGCGCTACCGATGTTGTCACGAGTCGGGGTGAGGAGGCGATTAACTCTGTGCTGGAGATGACCCAAGGTGGCGCAGAATCTGTGCTGGAATGCGTGGGTAGCGAATCATCAATGGCGAGTGCGATCGCTATAGCCCGTCCGGGAGGAGCGATCGGATTTGTGGGAGTACCTCACGGTAGCGAAACGATTAATCTCCCCCGTTTGTTTATGTCCAATATTGCGTTACGGGGAGGCGTTGCACCTGCTCGTGCCTATATTCCCGAACTGCTTGCTGATGTAGTGGCTGGTAAAATTGACCCTTCACCCGTTCTCGATATGACCGTCGAACTCGATGGTGTGCCAGGGGGGTATGCCGCGATGGATAGCCGAGAAGCGATTAAAGTAATGGTGCGACCCTCAAATAGCTGATATGATGTCCGTTGAATTG
>DNGG01000009.1:2133-11128 GCA_003486675.1 Cyanobacteria bacterium UBA11372 | reverse complement strand
TCGCCAAACTTGATCGATGCCGTGCCCCTACTGAGTTTAACCCAACTTACTAACAACAAATATTTAAACACTATCGCTGACGCTGCTAAAATTAAACGCTTTTACTCTTACTCCCGGTACGACGCTGCTACCATATCGCTCTACAGTAGTCAGTAGGTCAATATCTCGCATCATTTCGGGTAGTTTTTGGTTGAAGCGCAAATTTTTAATCGGGTAAGCAATCTTGCCATTTTCAATCCAAAATGTGCCGTCTCGCGTCATACCTGTAATTTCTAATGTTTTGGGGTTGACATAATTTGTGTACCAAACTCGATTGACTAAAATTCCGCGCTCTGTTCGAGCAATTAAATCGGTTAAACTTTGCTCTGAACCGTTCATGACAATGGGAGAAAAATATCCCGTCGGTGATTTACCTTGTTTTTGCGCCCAGTAGCGACTGTATGATAAAATATTAGGAATGCCGTCTTTAATTATCTGCAAATAGTTATTGCTTAATCCGTCTCCAAAGCAAGGACTTGTTTGCAGTAAAGGATGCGCTGGATCGCGATTGACTTGCACGAGGGGACTAAACATTGCTTCGCCTAAACGATTTCCCGCTCCGTCGTTACGAGACATGAAGGAACGACCTTCATCGGCGGCGCGTGCATCTAAATTCCAAATTACCCAACCGAGTAATTCTGCAAATGCGGCGCTGTTAAAAATGACTGGATAAATGTCTGGTTTGATGTCGCGGGGATTGCGCGCGGCGAAGGCACGGTCTATTAGTTCTTCTGAGATTTCTTCTACTGGTAATTGGTCGATTCCCCAAGCGGTTCGCTCGCTCCAACTCGAACCGTTTTCAACGCGAATTGTTAAGCCGAAATTCGCTTCTGTTGTTCGATTATAAGCTCTCAATCCTTGGGAATTACCTATGACAAATAATCCTGCTTCTGTGCTGAGAGTACCGGAAGCTTGGACGCCTGCTTTGGCGCTGGCGTGACAGACGCGCTGAATTATTTCTCCTCGTTTTAAGGGGGAACAGGTGGCGGTGGGAAGATCGAAGGCGGGGGTACGTTGTTCGTAGGTTTGAGGGTCGAGTAACGGTACCCATTCGGGATCTTCTGGGGCAATTTTAGCTAGTTCTTGGGAGCGTTGGATGGTTTGCGCGATCGCATCGGTATCCAATTCGGTTGTGGAAGCGGAAGCGCTACGCCTACCAAAGTAACTGGTGACGGTGAGGTTAAATTGGGTGCGGGTTATGTTTTGGGTAATCTGGTTTTCTGAATAGCGACTGAGGGATTCTTCCCCGCTACTTAAGCTTACAAATACGCCTTCGGCAGAAGATTTTTTGATTGTTTCTTCTACTAATGCGATCGCTCGTTCTTGTTGTAGTATTGTCGGTTCTTTGGCTAATGTCATTTGAGTTTTTTGGAGTTTAATTTAACCGCAGAGGACGCAGAGGGAAGAGATGGTAGATGAGATGTGTTTATTTCTGGATCGCTCAATCTAAAATCTGCAATCTCAAATCTGAAATTCTTTATGATGCGCTTCCTATGTGTACGTTGCGGATGCGCGCGGGGACGCAGGCGTGTGTCATTTGGGCGACTTGCATTGGTTCTCCTTTTCCACACATATTGGTTCCGTATTTTTGCAGTTCGCTGGCGGGACCAATTGCATCGACGCTGTTCCAAAAGTCGGTGGTCATTGAGTGATAGGTCACGTCTTTTAGCATTCCGACTATTTTGCCTTTTTCTACTTTCCAAAAGGCATCGCCGCCGAATTGGAAATTGCGCCGCTGTTGATCGATGGAAAAACTGCCTGTACCGTCGATTAATATGCCTTCTTCGGTGTCGGCGATCATTTCTTCTAAGGTGGCGGTGTGAGGGTCGCCTTCTTTTCCTGGTTCTAATCCTAAGTTGGGTATGCGTACCATTGGTGTGCTTGACCAACTATCGGCGTAGGCGCATCCGTTGCTGCTGGGTCGTCCGAGTCGGTATGCGGTTTCGCGGTCGGTGAGATAATCTACTAAGATGCCGTCTTTGACGACGTACCAAGTTTGGGCGGGGACGCCTTCGTCGTCGTAGGCGACGGTACTGCGAGAGCCTGGTTGGGTGCGATCGCATTTAAAATTGATCCAAGGTGCGCCATATTGCAGTTTGTTCAATTTGTCGGTTGTGGCGAAGCTTGTCCCGGCAAAGTTGGCTTCATATCCGTATACTCGGTCTAATTCTGTCGGATGTCCGACGGATTCGTGGATGGTTAGCCACAGGTTTGTGGGTTTTAAAATTAAGGTTGTTTTGATGCCTGATGGCGCTTCTTCTGCGTTAACTTTTTCGATTGCTTCTTCTGCAACTCTGTCTATTTGAGCCAATAAATCTGCTGGATTAATATTTTCGTAGCCTAGATTTAAAGGGGGACGTTCGTAGTTGCGAGTTTGGGCGTCGCCGTTAGCGATCGCAGTGCAACCAAATGCGGGTAAGCTGCGATATATTGTTTGGTGAATTACCGACCCGACTGTGGAGGCAAATAGTTTATCTTCACGGGTAAATTGCAGGTAAGAGTAAGCTTTTTTTATTCCTTTATTGCCATAACTGAGCAAGCGATCGTTGATATTTAATAGTAATTCTGCTTTTTCGCTAATTGGGATGGTAAAGGGGTCAATTTCGATTGGGGTGATGAATGTATCTTGGTAAGTGTCTACTGGTACTAACTGTACTTTTTTCTGCTGGGTGAGGCGACTTGCTTTGGCAATTTCTACTGCTAAAGCAACGATGCGTTCAACTTCGGCGGGGGTTTTATGAGGACTGGCGGCGAATCCCCACGCGCCATCTAGCAATACTCGGATCGCAAAACCGGAACTAACTTGATCTGATAAGTTGGATAGGGAGCGATCGCGCGCTGTTAAATTTTGTGTATGATACGTGCAAATTCTCACATCTCCGTATTCGCATCCAGCTTTCTGTATTAGAGCGATCGCTAGCGCGGCTAAGTCTGTTGCGGTTCTTGCAGGAGCTTGTACCATAATCAATTCTATGCCACTAAGTTTATGTATTATAGCAGTTTATTGAACCGCCAAGACGCCATAGACGCGATAGCGGCTTCTCGAAGAGTAGAACGCCAAGGAAGAAGGAAGGAAGGGATTAAAGTCTTTACTAATAAGTTTTTTGTTTTATTCTATACCACCGAGCGAGTTGAGCCGGAGGAATTCCGAGCAAATAGCCCAGAATAATTAATTGGTTAATTAAAGTTGTTTTGAAAACGCCCAGTTTCTGCCATCGTCTTCCTGATGTTACCACGGGAGCGGGTACAATTTCTATTTTCCCTAAAGGTTGGAGGCGGCGAACTAATTCAAAGTCTTCCATAATTGGCATGTCGCGAAAGCCACCGATTTGGTGAAATACTGATGCTTTTAAAAAGATTGCTTGATCGCCATAAGGCATTTGTAAGTAGCGCGATCGCCAATTTACCATTTTCTCAATTATACGCAGGGAAGCCATGTCGCTATCAATCTTTAATTCAAAGGCACCGGCAATGGTATTTTGGATTTCTAAGCTTTGGCGAACGCTGGTATCGAAGTTATTTGGTAACCTGGTATCTGCGTGGAGAAATAGCAATATATCTCCCGTTGCAGCAGCTGCACCGTTGTTCATTTGCATTGCACGTCCAGGGGATGAAAATAATACTTTTATGGCGGAGGATTTTGCGATCGCAACGGTTTCGTCCTCGCTTCCCCCATCTACAAGGATAATTTCTATATTTGAGGCGTTTTCAATACTAGCTAAGGTTTTGTTAATTGTGCTGGCTTCATTTAAAACCGGAATAATAATCGAAATCTTTTCTTTTGACATTTTCAAGAATTTGCTGCTAATTGCTAGTTGCTAATTTTTTTAACCCCCATTACCAATTACCAATTACCAATTACCTAATTTCGCCAAATCTTCCGGACGATCGATATCGGAAAGTCGGCTTAAATAAGCGACAGCTAATTTTAAATTATTGGCAATTTCTACTGTTTTTTGCAATACTTCAGATGTTCCCCAATTAATTCCTACAAATAGTTCGGGAATTAATCTACGCAAGCCTATTAGATAATAACCCCCATCGGTTGCTGGGCCAAGTACTAAATCTTTTTGCTCAAGTTTTTGCAACGCTTCTGCGATTAACTCTGCGTTGAGGCTGGGGCAATCCGTACCGATAATAATAGCAGCATCGATGCCGCTGCTGAAAGCATTTTCAAATGCTTGTGCCATCCTCGAACCTAGATCCCCTTCTCCCTGGGGGTGATAAATTAGATCCGAGCCTAACCAGTTTTGAAAAGTTGCGCGATCGCGCAGCGTGCCGTCAGGCGTATCGCTACCTGTAAAATATACTTCTATTGCAACAACACGCTCAGTTTGCAGTTGTCTTACCTGGCTAATTGTATATTCGGTCATCTGGCGATGCAAGTCGGCAGCACCTTCAGCACCCAAAACTGGAATTAATCGCGTTTTAGCTTTTCCTGCTTCTGGATAGCGGGTAAAAACAATCAGGCGTTTTCTACTCATATTATTGATTTTAGATCGGGACTTACGCAGCAACTCCATATATGATGGTGACGGTGCGTTACACTACGTTAACGCACCCTACGTTTAGAATCTTTTAGATTGGTGTTTCTATCCCAATCTAAAATCTAAAATCTAAAATCTGCAATTCTTCAGGCGCTCATTTCTAACATGCGTTGAATTGGTTTCAGTGCGGCTTCTTGCATATCTTCTGGTAAATTAATCTCTGGAGCGCGATTTTTCATGGCAAAATAAAGCTTTTCCAAGGTATTTAACCGCATGTACGGGCACTCGTTACAAGCACAGTTATTCGTCGGGGGCGCTGGGATGAAGTGTTTGTGGGGTTCCCGTTTTTCCATTTGGTGAATAATACCAGGTTCGGTCGCCACAATAAAAGCTTGACTCGAACTCGCTTGAACGTACTTTAGCAAAGCAGCTGTGGAACCAATGTAGTCAGCGTGACGCAATACAGGCGGTTCGCATTCTGGATGTGCAATGATTTCGGCTTCTGGGTGTGCGATTTTTAACTGGACAATCTTCTTTTCGGAGAAGTTTTCATGTACAATACAAGCTCCCTGCCACAGTACCATGTCTCGTCCTGTTTGTTCGATTACATACCGCCCCAAATTTCGATCTGGGCCAAAAATAATCGGTTGATTTTCTGGTATCTGGCGAACAATTTTGACGGCGTTGGAACTGGTGCAGATAATATCGCTCATTGCCTTAACCGCAGCCGAACAGTTGATATAGGAGATTACCACATGATTGGGGTGTGCGGCTTTAAATGCGGCAAATTCTTCGGCGGGACAAGAATCTGCTAGGGAACAACCCGCGTTTAAATCTGGTAAAAGTACCAGTTTATTCGGGTTAAGGATTTTGGCGGTTTCCGCCATAAAGTGAACGCCTGCAAAGACGATGACATCGGCATCGGTGCTGGCAGCTTTGCGCGAAAGCTCGAGAGAATCGCCGATAAAGTCTGCAATATCCTGAATATCTGGGTCTTGGTAATAGTGAGCCAAGATTACAGCCTTTAGCTTTTTCTTAAGCTTTTGGATCGCCTCAAATAGATCGTAGGGTAGGTCGGGGGTGTGGGTGAGGTGTGGCGCTTGAAGTGCGGTCGTAAACACAAGCTTTGAGTTGTTGGATTTCAGAAGGTGTTAAGGTAATTATAGTATTTTCTACCAAAAGTGGGGCGACAAGGGGGAAAGTAGGGGCTTGGGTGTGGCAAAATCCAGCAGTAGGGTCAGAAATTAGGCTCACCCATCCGGGTTTCTCAGAAAAATCGTCGGGAAAGGCAACTAGAGATCCAGGCAGAAACAAAGGTGATATGTCGCCCAAGGGCAAGTGTTGAGTGTTGGCGATCGCGCGCGTATCGTCTTATGGGAATATCCGAAACGTTTTTGATTTCTCGCTAAAGATTGATTTAATTTGGGCTGTAACTGGTTAGCTTTATAAAAAAGATTGTTTAGCCAAGAACTAAAACTATGGACGCCCAAATCCAATACTCTGAAGTCGATACCACGTCTGAAGAAAGGTTGTTAGAGTCATCTGAAGCAAACGCGATCGCTCTGCTACCTCCTGCAACACAATCGGAAGCTGGCTATCAATGGCAGCGTATAAGTCAGCAAATGAAAGATTTCTTAGCGCAACTACCCGATTATCTGGGTAGATTCTTCCAGCAAAACCAACGCCCGATTACCAATATTGGTCTAATTTTGGCAGCGATCGTCGCCCTGCGCCTAATTATCGGCATTCTGGACGCGCTGAACGATATACCGCTATTAGGTTCTACCTTTGAACTCATCGGTATTTGTTACTCGATTTGGTTTGTTTACCGCTATTTACTCACTGCTCAAAGTCGCCAAGAGATGGCAAGACAGTTTGAAAATTTGAAACAACAAGTAGTGGGTTAAGCAACTCTTTCCCTCGGTTGATTTTTGCTCTAGCTTCAGAAACCCGGTTTTGCAAAAAAACCGGGTTTCTTGAATCTGAGGCAAAGAAACCGGGTTTGTGTGAAAAATCGTTGCTTTGGAACTATAGATATAAGCAAAAACCCGGTTTCTAGGTTGCCCAAGCGTAAGTCCTGTTCTGGTCAAATAACTCGGTCTATGACTAAAGTTAATAGAGACTGGCAATGGAGCAAATATGACTGAGGGGAACAATCAAAAGCAAGTGATTAAAATAGCTGTTGTCGGTGACGTTCACGATCGGTGGGAGGAAGAAGACGCTCGCGCCCTCGCACATCTGGGTGTAGACTTGGTGCTGTTTGTGGGAGATTTTGGCAACGAGTCGGTGGAAGTGGTGAAAGCGATCGCTTCGGTAAATATTCCCAAAGCAGCAGTTTTCGGCAATCACGATGCCTGGTACACCGCCACGGAATGGGGACGGAAAAAATGCCCCTACGATCGCCGCCAGGAAGATAGGGTGCAGGAACAGATCGATCTAATGCGCGAGGCGGATGTTGGTTATGGCAAGTTGGACTTTCCCCAATTAAATTTAACCGTCGTCGGGGGTCGTCCGTTTAGCTGGGGTGGTCCAGAATGGAAATATAACCAGTTTTATCAAGAACGATTTGGCGTATCGAGTTTGGCACAATCAACGGAGCGCATCCTAGCAGGCGCGCAAAGTGCGGCGCATGAGAATTTGATTTTTTTGGGTCACAACGGCCCCTTCGGGCTAGGAGCGCGTCCTGAAGACCCCTGCGGCAAAGATTGGGAGCCGCTAGGAGGGGACTTCGGCGATCCGGATTTGGCGGATGCGATCGCTCAAAGCAAACAAATGGGGAAATGGGTTCCCCTTGTCACCTTTGGACACATGCACCACCACCTGCGCCACACTAAAAAGTATTTGCGCACGGCAGTTTGCACCAGTACCGATGGTACCGTTTACTTAAATGCCGCCAGCGTCCCCCGCATCATTCAGCATGGCAGCGAGATCCGGCGTAATTTTTCGGTGGTATTGCTCCAAGACGGCATTGTGACACAGGCATCCCTGGTATGGGTGGGAGAAGATTGTGCGATCGCCTCCGAGCAAATTCTTTATCGCCACTGGGAGGCAGAAATTATGCAACCTGCCTTGAGTTAGTAGTTACCGTATACCCACCATTGATATGATGGAAGATAAGCCCGGAGAGGTGGCAGAGTGGTCGATTGCGCTCGACTTGAAATCGAGTGTGGCAGAGATGTCACCGTGGGTTCAAATCCCACCCTCTCCGTTTCAAGTTGAGTGAAGACGATTTGGCTTTAGGGTTTGGCGGGTAAGCTTGATCTGGATCGAGTCAGTCTCGCCATCAGCGCCAACTGCGGTGATGGTAAACTCGCTCTCTCCATCCGGGCAAAGCATCTGGCAGCGGAATGTGCCGGTAGGATTGATTTCGATCGGACGACCATCAATGGTAACCTTGGCATCGGGTTCGGTTTCACCGTAAACGCTTAGCTCAGCATCGGCTACTACCCGAAACTTGCCGCGACGAGTCGTTTCAGCAGAGGCAGACGAGCCATTGTCAGAGGTAGCTAATAAACTGGTAACACCCAACCTTCCCCCGCTAGAAGAAAGGATGGATGGGCTGACGGGTGGCACAGATAGTAGCCGCATGGCTTCAAACTCCACCTCGGCTAGTTGTCGCTCTCGATCCGAGGCGGGGGGTATGCGGACAACTGCGGATCTTGCTAAGCCGATCCAGCGATCGCTCTCTGCGACGTAGCCAATTTCCACCATATAATCGCGATCGCCAGCGGGAATCATTAAGTATGCATCCCGCGAGTCTTCGTTGCAATCATCTTGAGCAATGCTTTCGGGCTGTTGGCGATCTAAGTCAATATCGGTGACATCGTAAAGACGCAAGGCTAATTTGGTAATACCCTGCTGCTGCAACTTCTCTTTTTCCTGGTTGGGGATATTCCAGTAAGCATAAGCCCATTCGGGTTGGCTCGATAGCAAGACAATAGTACTTCTTTCATCGCCAAGGGTTGGTTTTTCCGTTTGCTCTGGTGAAGACGCTTCGCGATCGCTTGCTGTTGCGATCGCTGCCGCCTCTATCGGTAAGGAATTTGTTGATTTGGTGTCTTCTGTTACCTGGTATCTATCTGCTGACGTTTCTGGTGTCAACGGCGATGCTGTTGAGGAAGACTGCTGTTGTGTTGTTATCGCTTGTGATGGCGAAATATCTCCTTCTTTGGCAATTTCCCCTTCAGCAACGGCATCGGATGCCGGTGGCGCATCGCTGGCGCTGGTTGTATCTTCTACCTGGTTACCAGTTGCTATCAAGGCTGTATCTGTAATATTTGATACAGCTTCTGGCGTTTCCCCTGTCAGAGCGGATGCTGTTGGGGAAGACTCCTGTTCTTCTGTGGGTTTTGATGGGGCAATATCGCCTTTGGTGGCAATTTCTGAGCTTGCGACTAGCTCAGATGTAGCAATTGAAGGAGTTGCTGCTACTGGGGCAGATTCCGTTTCTGCTGGGATGGGTGCAGATG
>DNGG01000009.1:1374-1982 GCA_003486675.1 Cyanobacteria bacterium UBA11372 | reverse complement strand
ATTTCTGAGCTTGCGACTAGCTCAGATGTAGCAATTGAAGGAGTTGCTGCTACTGGGGCAGATTCCGTTTCTGCTGGGATGGGTGCAGATGCGGGCATTTCTGAGCTTGCGACTAGCTCAGATGTAGCAATTGAAGGAGTTGCTGCTACTGGGGCAGATTCCGTTTCTGCTGGGATGGGTGCAGATGGGGTGATTTCTGAGCTTGTGATGCGCCTAGATCTTGAGAGAGCTATATCTTTTGCTTGGTTAGCAGTTGTTGGGCTGGCTTCCTCTGTAATGCTGGATGCTGCTGGGACTTGCCAGGGTTCGCGCCGCGGCGAAGTTGGCGCAGTCGCCGGTTCGATCAAATCGAGGATTAACAGAGACAGGTGTTGATTTGATTCCGGGTGCGATCGCTGATTTTTCAGCCATCCCCAAACCAAGAATACTAGCAAGCCTGAAACCCAAACCCACCACAGTTCCATCGTTACTTTATCTGAAGAAGTAGAAGTAGCAGCACTGGTATCAGCGGCGGGTATGGTTAAAGTTGTCGTCTGGGGCGAAGCGGTGGCGGCGGGTGTGAGTGGCTGTGGCGGGATAGTTGCCCCCGGTGCGGCGGTTGCTGGCAG
>DNGG01000009.1:0-1106 GCA_003486675.1 Cyanobacteria bacterium UBA11372 | reverse complement strand
GCTGCGGGTGTGAGTGGCTGTGGCGGGATAGTTGCGCCCGGTGCGGCGGTTGCTGGCAGCGGGGTGGCTGCGGGTGTTGCTGCTGCGATTACCGTTCTAGCTTCTGCGATCGCACTTTGACCCTGAGTTGCGGTTGCATAGGCGAGAAAATTCTGTAATGGGGCGCTGGTATTCGTTTTCTTATAGACGTAAAACAAACGTTGCGAGAAAGGATACCTGGGGTCATCTGGGGTGGTTTGATGCATGGGTAGAACGCGAATACCAGGTTGGTTGAGTACTTCATCTGCAATAGCGATGCCGATACCATCGTTTCCCAACTCGCGAATGACGGCTTGCGTGGTATCTTCCGATAGCTTGACTGCGGTTACACCAGTGTAAAACCTTGCTGGCTGAAAAACCGGATATTCCCGCAAAGTTTGGCGGATATCGCTCGTTTCGGGGCGGTCGATGACTCGAATTCGACCAGGTGCGCCACCCACAACAGACCAATCTTGAATCTCGCCCCGGAAAATTTGGGCAAATTGCTGGTCGGTTAAACTGCCCGTGAAGGGATTATTTGCCCCGACTACAATGGCAATTTTGTTGCGAGTTACCGGAACCTCAACCAAACCTCTGGCTTTCTCCCGCCTAGTCAAGGGACGTCCAATAGCAGCCAGATCGGCTTGTTCTTGCCGCACGGCTCGCAGCGCCGCAGCTGCGTCCCCGTAGCCGATGGTAACTTCTTTACCGGGGAACTGTTGCTCAAAGCGCTGTTTGAGGGCTGCGTTGAATTTCTCCATGCTGGAAGAACTGACAATCCGCAGCTTTGTCACCCCAGGAACGGTTGATTGACTTGGTAGGGCAGTAGGAGTGGGAGTGGGAGTTTGAGCCAAAACGGCAGCGAAGGTAGATGCTGCTGCGGGTTGTTCAGCAGCTGCGAGGGCGCACAGTAACGCCAAAGTGACTACGCTTGTATCTTTTTTGTGCAACATATATAAATAGCAGCGTGACAGCCCTAACTGAGATTAAATTGTAAAAAAAAAGATGTGCTAATTATTTGACATCTTACCTACCTTATAAGGATTCCTAGCTCTTTTCTCTTTCCCCCCTTCCCCCTTTCCCCTTTC
>DNGG01000007.1:664-15623 GCA_003486675.1 Cyanobacteria bacterium UBA11372 | reverse complement strand
TGGTTGCCAGCAGAAATTCCTCGGCTGCCGTGCCCCGATTAATGATTCAAATGCTGTTTAATTCACCTTAAATTCCTCAAACTCTGGCGTTCCAAACAGCATGTTTCTATCAATTGCCGACAATACCTTATTATTAGCAGCATCGGAAAACAGACAGCGACACACCAGTTGCGCCACATCAGCACGGTGAATCATCCCGGCAACTTTTGGATCTTCAGTTAAAACGCCGTTACCCGTCGCCGGTTCCGACTTTAACCCACCGGGGCGGATAATGGTGTAAGTTAGTCCGCTAGCAATTAAATGCTGTTCGGCTTTATCTTTTTCTACCAAAACTGCTCCCAAGGTTTCTAATGCTTGGGGCGATAGGGCAACGACGCTATTTCCCGTACCAATTGAAGTAACGAGGATGAACTTTTTGACGCCTGCTTTTACTGCCGCATCGATCAGATTTTTATTGCCTAAATAATCTGGGCGCTGTCCTTCTTGGGGTACACCGCCGATAGTGGTAATAACTGCATCAATGGATTCTCCCACCATCGCTTGTTCCACCGTAGCAGGCTCGAAAGCATCCGCGATCGCAACTTCAATCCCCATTGCTTCCAATTCGGCGCGCGATGCCTCTTTCCGCAGCATCGCTTTTACTTTTTGTTTTTGTTCCACAAGGCATTTAGCAATTTCTCGCCCGACGCCTCAACTCGCACCCGCTAGAAAAATATTGGCTGTTTCTGTCATCTTCCCTGTGTTTGCTGACGCTTCTATTATTAATATCCCATCTATTAACTCAACTTGCTAGTTATATCTCGAAGAGCGGCTAATGGCTAATGGCTAATCGCTAGATCGGTAAAAATCCTATATTAGCAAGCTTGCAATTAGCAAGCTTGCAATTAGCAATTAGCCCTTTTCTTTGCCACAATTACTAACCAAGATTGCGCCTCAAACGGTACGCCAGGGGGACGATAATAACGATCGACAATCTCAAATCCGGCTGCTTCTATGCAAGGGGCTAACGTTTCGTCTTCCCATCCACAAACGTAGCGGTATCCCGTCGGGCGGGCGCTGTAGCCTTCGCTGTCGCCGCGACACATGGACATCACGATCGCACCATCAGGTACTAGCGATCGCTGCAAATCCTCCAACACCCGCACCATTTCAGTCCGAGGAACGTGAATCAGCGAGGCATTGGCGAAAATACCATCAAAGGTTTCCCTTGGCAAGTCTAAACTCAAAAACGATTGCTGCCACACTTCGCACCCGGATACCTGCTTTGCCATTTCCACAAACGCAGGCGTTGCATCCAACCCCACGACGGTATGACCCTGCTGTTTAAATGCTACCAAGTCCCGCCCCGGCCCGCAGCCTATATCCAGGATTTTTCCGGGGTTTTTGGGCAAAAAACGCACCAAATTGTCTCTATTTTGCGATACGTCGTGTTCCCAAGTTCCCGCGCGAAATGCTTCCGCCGTTAGTTGGTACTCGGCTATCGTTACTTGCTCGTGTTGTTCCACAATCGACGATCCCCATCCGGTTTTCTAATTTACTACCTGCAAAAAAATCCTGAAACCCACCTCTAGCCTGTGTAAGTAAAGAGAGAGGCTCAATATAGTTAATTTTCTCGCCTTACGTAAAATTACCGAAAAACCCTTAAGCTTAATTTAAAAACCATGCTCGTTATGGATTGACAAGGTGTGTTAATTGGCAATTTGACTAAGGAATTAGAACGAGGGAATTATACCATAAATTAGCCTATATCGATCAAAAAAATTAAATATAAAAAATTGCTCGTGTGGACTGTCAATTGAAGGTAAAACAAAACCGATGGAACCGAAAGAAAAATTACTGATTCAAGGTATTATTGATGACTTAACGACTGCGATCGCGCAATTAGAAAATTACAATCAGTTTTCGCGTTGGACAACGCGGATGCTGCTGAAGGCGGCTATCCATAAAGCTGAGAACATCGAAAAACAGCAAGCACAAAAGCAAAAACAGCAAGCGATCGCCTATACGGGGTACGATCGAGAATGGCTTTCATCTTCCGCAACGCCTGTGGATACTACAGAGATATTTCCCGGAGAAGTGTTTGTCGATACCGCTGATTTTGATAGCGGGATTAGGCAATTGTTACCCCGGTATGATGAGATGCTGAATGCGATCGCTCATTGTATCCCGCCAAATGCCCAACGCATCCTAGAACTCGGTTGCGGTACGGGGGAACTCAGCTTAAAAATACTCCATCGCTGTCCATCTGCCCAGATAATTGCCTTAGATTATTCGCCGCGAATGCTTCAATTTGCCAAACACAAAATCGAGTCCGCCGGATACCTAAATCGATGGAAAGGAATAGAAGCAGACTTTGGAGACTGGACAAAGGAACCAGATAAAATCAATATCGGTATTGGATTTGATGCGGTGGTGTCATCCCTGGCAATTCACCATCTCACCAACGAGATGAAATTAAAGTTATTCCAGCGAATTAAAGAAAGCCTCAACTACAAGGGTGTATTTTGGAATGCCGACCCAATTTTACCCGAATCGCCTGCCCTGGCAGCAGTTTACCAAACCGTGCGAGAAGAATGGGCAGCTTTGAGTGGAACAACTCTGGCAGAAATTCGCGCCAAAATCGGTAAAAGTGCGTCCCACGGTTATTCCCATCTCGATCAACTAGCAACCCTGGATAACCACCTGCAAATGCTCAAAACTGCTGGATTTGATCCAGTAGCAGTGCCTTGGAAATATTACGGTTTGGCAGTATTCGGGGGCGAGGTTAGTTAGAAATGAGATTGAGATGGGAATACTACATCATAGCTAGCTCCCCGACTTCTTAGATAAGTCGGGGATCTGGGTGTCATCTACCTATTTTTATACTCACCCAAGTTGGAAACCAAAATATGAGCGTATTTGACCCCGTTTACGAAAACTTTGCCAAACGCATTGTTTACTTACCAAATCCAAGCGAAAACCCTATAGTTATCGGCGCATTAACAGCCGCAGGCTATCGAATTGATCGAGTATTTAACGATGCGGTTACAGATTTTCAAGCGTTAGCGCTAACTTCCCTCACTCCAGATAAACCACCCGTTTTAATATTTAAAGGAGGCGTCGATCCCGGTGACGATGCTGCATTTACGGATCGCCGGGGCGTGGCGTTTAATCAATTTGAAGCCAATAAAACAGCGATTGGTAATTGGTTAACCCAAATTAGTCGAGATCCTGTTAAAAACCCCAGAAGCTTGCTGCCAGATGTAATCGGTCACAGCATGGCGGGTGCTTTAGCCCAGCGGGCGGCGGCTGAATTTACTAACTCGATCGGAGAAACCATCACGTTTAATTCTCCTGGAATAGATCGGGCAACTGCCAATCTTTTTAGGCAAAATAGTGGAGGTAACAAACCAGTTACTCACTACATTGTCAACGGAGATTATGTCAGCTTGGGGGGAGAAGAATTTATCCCCGGACGAGTGTTTTTACAGTCTTATACCAATCCCCAGATCGACCCCAGATTTTTACCGCGCAAACATGGGGAAATTGCATCCTTACTTTCTAGTCCGCCACCAGGTTACAGCCAGCGGGAGATTTCGGTTAGCGAACTAAATAACCCTAACTTTAATTTCAACACCGACTCAGATTTTATTGAGTTTATCAGAGCTTTGGGGGTGAGACAGCCGCAGCTAGCAGCCGCTTTTTCCAATCGCAGCAGCGGGGAACAATTTAGAACTAGCGGTGCTTCTTTTTTAGCAACAATAGTTTTCATCGAACAGGAAGTAGAGGCGTCTAAACCTTTGTTGATGATTGGCGATAATGCAGATAATTTTGCCTTTGGTTTGGAAGGTAACGACACGATTATCGGCAATGGTGGAAATGACAACCTGTTTGGCAATCAACAAAATGACCTGATTTATGGGGGCGATGGCAACGATAGCTTGTATGGTGGCAAAGATAACGACACGCTTTATGGCAATCAGGGCAATGATGTTATTTTTGGCAACCTGGGTAACGATGTGCTTTATGGCGGCAAAAACAACGACATTCTTTATGGCAACCAGGGAGATGACATCCTCTACGGCGACTTAGGCAACGATACCTTGTACGGCGGTCAAAATAATGACAGATTGTTGGGAGGCGAAGGGGATGACATCCTCTACGGCGACTTAGGTAACGATAGCTTGTACGGCGGTCAAAATAATGACAGCTTGGTGGGAGGTGAAGGGGATGACATCCTCTACGGCGATTTTGGTAACGATACCGTCAGGGGTGGCGGTGGACGGGATGTATTTGTTTTAGGCGCGTTGCGCGGGGCGGATGTGGTGCTGGACTTTCAGGATGGTCAAGATTTGCTGGGATTAGCGGGTGGTTTGACCTTCGGGCAATTGTCGATTAGTGCTGGTAACAATGGGGCGCAGATTCGGATTGCCAGTACGAACGAACTGCTGGCTTCGTTAACTGGGGTGCAAGTTAGCGCGATCGCATCTTCCGACTTTACCCCGATATAGGTATATTTTCCGTGTCAGCCTGTGAATAAAATCACCCGATAGGAGGATATAAAAGAGGGATGTGCATAAGTAATTAGGGCTGGGAAATATGTAGTTATGAGGTATCACACACATCCTTTCACCTCAACCAGGTACGGAAAGATGAAACGCTCGCTCCTTACAACTACAACCCTGCTCCTGATTGCCAGCTTTGCCGTCGCATTACCCTCACAAACAGCGATCGCGCAACCCAGTACAAAGCAACTGCAACAGCAAACTGCTTCTAATACCCGATCCGGTGCCGTGGGGGTATTGTACCGCTACTTTAATGCGATCGCGGCTGGTGACTATCAGGTAGCTTACGATCTCCTCACGCCCCAGTATCAGGCGGCAGTGCCCTACCAGGAGTTTGTGCGGATGTATCAAGAGTACATCGCATCGATCCGCATCCGGTCGGTAGAAGCACTGCCTAATGTTTCTGGCGGCGATCGCAGAGAGTACCGCCTGCAATTCAACGTTTCTTACATTAAACCTTTTCCCCTGGGCAACGGCAGAGTTCCCGAACTCTTCGTTTTAACTAATCCCGCTGACAGCGAAGGCGAATGGCTGATCGACGGTATGGCACCAGGACAATAAAATCTTGCTAATTGCTAATGGCTAATTGTTAATTGTCAAGTTTGTTAAATACTTACCAGAGCGCCAGCTTATTTAAAAAGTCGGCGTTCTGACTGTTATATCATGTCCTTAAGCAACGCTTGTGTAACTGCTAATAGCTAATCGCTAATGGCTGCTCTCTAGCAATTAGCAATTAGCTATTAGCAATTAGCAATTACTACAAAGTTTCCCAAGCGCTTCCCTTATATCCGTATTGGAAGATTTCGGGATGCAATATTTCAGCTAAAATTTCTAGAGAGTCAGCTAACCTTGGCCCCGGACGGTTAAAGTACCAGTTGCCATCGGTGACGTAAACTCTGCCCGTTTGTACGGCGTGCAAAGATTGCCATTCCGGATTCTGGGCTAATGCTTTGGCTTCAGAACGAGTGCGGTTTAAATCAAACCCACAAGGCATAAAAACGATAATATCTGGATTAGCCGAGATCAAAGATTTCCATTCTAGTTTTGGCGAGGGTTGACCGGCAACGCCAACTAAAGGCTGACCTCCTGCTAATTCGACTAATTCTGGTATCCAATTTCCGGCAATCATTAGGGGGTCAGTCCACTCGATGCAAGCGACTTTGGGACGGTCTAGATCGGGTAAGGCTTGGGTTTTTTGTTCGCAAATTTTGACGCGAGATTCTAAGTTTAATACCCTTGGTTCCGCGTCCACACCGAAAGCATTGGCAACTCGTTCAATATCTGCCCACACGTCGGCTAGCGAATTTGGCTGCAAGGAAATAATTTCGGGTTGGCTGTGGGTTAGTTGAGCAACGGCGTTTTTGACATCGCCTAAGCTAACGGCACAAACATCGCACTGGTCTTGGGTGAGAATGTGTGTGGGTTGCAGTTGCTCTAAGACATCAATTTTAATTTGATAAATGCTTAAAGCTTTTTGTAACAACTCGTTGACATCTTGATGAATTTGTGCGCTAGGTGTTTGTGAGTCTAACCTTGCCCCAGTGCATACGGGGCGATCTTGGATGTCTGGGGGATAGTCGCATTCGTGCGATCGCCCCACCAAGGCATCGGTTAGCCCCAACATGGTTACAATCTCCGTGGCACTGGGTATTAGGGAGACTATTCGCAGATTTTTGGCATCAGTCATGGCTACCACCTGTTTTTCAGCCATTTTTAAGGTAGCGCTCGATCTATCGAGTTGTTATCCGTCTCTAGAGTTATCACGATCCGGTTGTTGGCTTGCTAATTGCTAATGGCTAATGGCTAATGGCTAATTGCTAATTGCTAATTGCTAATTGGTGATGGGAATATTTTCTGGATCTACCATTAGCCATTAGCTATTAGCCATTAGCTTTTGCTAGCAGTTAATAGCTGGATGTGATGCCATGCTTGCAGGAGATTGCCTTGCATGAGTGCCGCTACGGCGCTGAGTGCTTGGAGTTCGGGGAATCCATTGGGGTTGAGTGCGCGGGCTTGTTGGAGCGCAACTTGGGCGGCACCCGGATGCCAGTCATATAAATTAACAAATGCCAGGTAGGCAAAGGCATAGGGATTTTGGGAATCTAGCTGAGTGACTCGTTGTAAGGCAGCGATCGCATCTGGAACTCGTTGTTGCAATACTCTTGCTAAAGCCACCCCATAAGCCCATTCTATGTTTTGCGGTTCCTGTTTTAACCGATATTCCAGCGCCTGGGCTGCTTGTTCGAGATAATTTTGAATTGGGTCATATTGATTAATGCGCCCGATTTGATCGAACAAGGGTTCTAATGCTTTTGGCCCTTTGGGTAATTGGGCAGATAAAATCCGTAATTGGGTGACCAAATCTAATTCGGGTGCAGGTTTTGCGGCGGCGCTACGGTCGATATTTAAATTAACTGGAGGTACTTGGATCGGGTAGGTTTCCCCCGTTTTTTCATTGAAATAAGCTGCCTCCAAGGTATAAA
Source organism: Cyanobacteria bacterium UBA11372 (assembly GCA_003486675.1). Lineage (GTDB taxonomy): Bacteria > Cyanobacteriota > Cyanobacteriia > Cyanobacteriales > Aerosakkonemataceae > Microseira. The sequence goes on along the minus strand of DNGG01000007.1, from coordinate 8,596 downwards.
TTCCGGGGGTTAAATTCCCTGGAGGCAGCATAGCAGTTTGTTCGATGACTCGCAACTCACCGGCAGTCCTTTCAAGATGGGGTAACCCCGTCTCAAAAGAAGTACCCGGATATAAAGAACCCATTGCGATCGCATGGTCGTGTAACCATCGCTGCGCCTGAGTTAGTTTTTCCGGGGTAGCCGTGGATTTGCGCCATGTTAATAGTACTAAACCCCTTGGCAATTGATCTGAGGGGCTTGACCACTCATAGGTAACAGGAACCGGAATTCCTGGCGGAACTTTTTCCGGTACAATCACTCGATTTAACCCGATCTTTTGACTTTCTTTTTGTCTTGCTGCTTTTTTAGCAAGAAGACTCTTATTCTCCCCATCTCCCCGTCTCCGTGTCTCCCCGTCGAGTTCATTAAGAGGTTTTACTGTTACTGACGGCTGGCGGCGATGGTACAGTTTTAAAGTGCTTTTATCTGGCAATTCCCAAGTTTTATGTAATTCAAAATCAGCACCTTTTTCAATTAGTTGAACCATCGCAGGCTGAGTCTTAGGAATTGACCCTTGATCGCCTGTTTTAGTGACGAACCAAGAAAGACTGCGCGCATCTTGTTTTAGGTGTTTTTCCCTCGTTCCCACTTGTCGCCCGTAAACTTGGAAGTTTGCCAAGGCACCGTAGTAATTAAAATTATGTTGGTTAATTTGCGGGGTTGAAGGTAGAACGCCTAACGTTGACTGTAAATAAGGTTCGGTTTTGATAATTTCTGCTATTACTTGTTGATGAGGCCACTCAGAACCCATGTATGCGTAGTGCTGAACGCGGGGACTGAGAATTTTGGTAATTCCATCACCACCTATAGGCCACAAATTTAGCAACATTAATACAATCGCTAAACTTGCAGTTCCCCAGCGGATTTGTTTGGAAAAGCGCCCCGTCCACAGGGTTAAGCCATAAGCCAATAATATTGATACAACTGGTAAAAGTGGCAAAATATAACGGGCATCTTTATTGATATTTAACGAACAAAGTAGATAACCACCTACTAAAAAGATTGCCAACCATTTGCAGGATGCAGGTGTGCTGGTGTGCGGGTGTGCGGGTGAGAATTTAAATATAGATTCGGTTTTGCCGATTTGCTTACATAAATAAAGGAGAATGCCGACAATGGGGACGATTAATAGAGGCCAGGAAACTAGATATGGTAAGATTTTTAAGTAGTAAATCCAGGCATCGATGGTGTTGAGGGCGGGATCTCCTTCTGCGATCGCAGAATCTATCGTCGCCCGTTTCCCCGACGTTAAAATCAGCAACCAATTGGTACGATACCATCCACCAACTAGCAAACCCGACACGCAACCAGCACCGATTAATTGCGCTAATTTTACCCACGCTTTTTGTCGTAATGCACCAGCTTCTACCCACAATATAGGAATTAAAAGAAACAGTAAAGCAGTTTGCTTCACCATTAAAGCCAACCCCAAAGAAAGACCAAATATCCCCGCCCAAAACCAGCCAGATGATTGTAGATTGTAGATTGCAGATTTCAGATTTAATTTTCTTTTCTCCTTTTCTCTTCTCTGCGTCCTCTGAGTCTGGAGCGTTTTAATCTTCCAAAGTGTGAGACAATAAAAACTAAAAGTAACAACTGCCGTCAGGGGATAATCTAACAGAAAATCAAGGCGATATCGGTAGATTGCCGGTAACACTTGACACAGAAAAGCAGCCCATAAACCCACTTGACGGTTGAACAGTTTTTCGCCCAAACCATAAACTGAAATCAGTAAAATGGCGCTAAAGAACAAGTTAACTATAGTAGCTTGATCTGGCCCTCTACCAAATAAATTTTGGATAATTGCAGTAGCAATATAAGTGAAAGGAGGAACTTTCGTGGTGATTTGCCAAAAACTTGTCCACCATTCGTTAGAAAACCATTGGGGATTTTGTAACGCTTGCCAATAGTTTAAACTGCCGGTGAGGTAGTCGGCTTGATCCCAAGCGGGGATATCACGATCTAGGGCGAACCAGATGCGATCGCACGCCGCCCCCACTAGCCATATTATCCCCAGTGGGAGCCAATCTTTGAATCCGTCTTGTTTATCTTTCTCGGTCATTCAACTATACTGCCAGTTGCTTGAGAATTCCCTGGTGTTTGTCTCAATAGAAACCGGGTTTCTTGCTGATATCTCTAGTTCCAAGTCGTTTTTCATAGAAACCCGGTTTCTTTGGTTTCTTTGTAATTGGCTGGTATTTGTCCCAACAATTGCGGTAACAACAATCCAGATTGTGCTTTGTATTGGGCAAACTCAGGGTAGCGGGAAAGGGAGCGATCTTTTTTGAGCATATTCGGCACAAAAACACCTGCAATAAAGCCCGCCAAGATTAAAAATGGCAGCCAGTGTTGAGCCAACATCGCAAAGGAAAGATAAATCAAAATCTCTCCCAGATAGTTAGTATTGCGACAGCGGGCAAAGAAACCTTCTGTTATCAATCCAGGTCGATATTTGAGCGTGTAATACTTTTGGGCATCGCTGGTATAGTGCAGAAAAATTCCCAGAATATTGCAGGAAATAGCAGCAGCTACTAATGGTAATGAAGGGATTGTTCCACTGCTAATTAAGATGAAGGGGGCTACCCAATACAACAGCAGTACCCCAAAGCCAAAAATACCCATTCCCAGCGGAATTTCTTGTTCCCACTGTCGATCTGGAAAAATGCGGTCTTTGAGCAGCCACAGCAGTCCATAGGTGCCGTGGAGAGATAGGTAAACCCAGGGACCAAGGGTAAAGTTTTGGTAGGCAAACATCAGTCCTAGCACTACTAGGGGCGTGATTGCTTTGTGCAGATTAATAACGTGCTTGATCTTCATAGAAATGCGATCTCCTAAGTTTCTAATCGCAGAAACCGGGTTTCTTCAAGAAACCCGGTTTCTCAGTTTAATCTGCCCCTTCAATCGGTGCAAAACCTTGACGTTGGATATTTTCGGTAATTACTCGCGGTTCGAGGAATTGTAGCAGATAATCGGGACCACCGGCTTTGGAACCAACTCCGGAAAGTTTGAATCCGCCGAAGGGTTGCCGCGATACAATTGCACCTGTAATGCCTCGGTTAATGTACAAATTCCCAACTTCAAATTCAGCTTGTGCTTTTTCGATGTGGGAAGGTGTGCGGGAATATAACCCGCCGGTGAGGGCAAAATTAGTGCCGTTGGCGACTGCTAATGCTTCATCGAAATTCTGCACCCGAATTACTGCCAAAACTGGGCCAAAAATTTCTTCTTGGGCAATGATGCCATTCGGTGGAACTTCGGTAAAGATGGTCGGGCTGATAAAATATCCCGTATCGGAAACTGGGGTTTCTAATGCGAGTTGGGATTCTTGTTTGCCCTTTTCTATGTATTCCTTGATGCGGTTAAATGCGTTGGCGTCAATAACGGGACCAACTTGCGTACTCGGAAGTTCAGCCGCGCCTACATTTAAACTGCGGGTTGCTTCGACTAACCGCGTTACAAATGCTTCGTAAACTGGTTCCAATACGATAGCGCGGGAACAAGCAGAACATTTTTGACCGCTGTAACCAAATGCAGAATAAACTACTCCTGCAACTGCTTGATCTAAGTCGGCACTTTCATCGACGATGATGGCATTTTTGCCGCCCATTTCGGCGATGACGCGCTTGAGGTGTTTTTGTCCTGGTTGTAAGATGGCGGCATCGGCGTAGATGCGACATCCGACTTCTTGGGAACCTGTGAATGCGATCGCGCTCACGTCTTTATGTTTTACCATGTACGCACCCACGGTTGAACCTTTACAAGGTACGTATTGGAAAACGCCTTTTGGTATTCCCGCTTCGATTAAAATTTCGGCTAATTTTGCCGCAATTACTGATGAAACTTCCGCCGGTTTGAGTAAGGTACAATTTCCCGCGACGAGGGATGCTACTGTCATGCCGCATGGAATTGCTAGGGGGAAATTCCACGGGGAAATGACTAATGTGATGCCGCGCGGTTGATAGTGATAGCGGTTGGTTTCGCCAGCGAGATCGAAGTTATGTCCTTTATCTAACCTTTCCATTTCATCGGCATAATACCGACAAAAATCGATCGCTTCCGATACTTCGCCGTCGCATTCTCTGACAGCTTTGCCAACTTCTAATACCATCCAAGCGCATAATTCTGCTCGCCGTTGTTCCATTAAATCCCCAGCTTTTCGCAAGATATCGGCGCGTTGTTTTGCTGGCGTGCGACTCCAACTCGAAAAGGCGGCTTTGGCTGCTTGTAATGCTTGTTCTGCTTGTTCGATGGAAAGCAATCCGACTTTGCCGATTATTTCCTGGGGATTGGAAGGATTGAGGGAATTAAAGGTATCTTGGGTTGGGGCGTATTCGCCATTAACAAAAGGCCAATAAGTTTTACCCAATTGCTGGCGTACTGTTTGGATTGCTTGTTGCGATCGCTCTCTCTTTTCCGTATCGGCATAATCCGTATCCGGCGCGTTGGGAAATGCCCGTTTTTCCTTTAAATTCGTTTCCGCTTTGGCATTATTCACCTTGGGAGGTGCTAGTAATTCCTCGATGGGGCGATCTTCTAAATTTTGCCGCAAGAACGAACTATTCGCCGTATTTTCCAACAACCGACGAATCAGATACGCCATCCCCGGTAGCAAATCGCCGTAGGGACAATATACCCGCACGCGATAACCTTTATCGACCAAGGCTTTAGCTAATTTATCGCCCATGCCGTAAAGCACTTGCATTTCAAACCGACGGCGGGGGATATTTAAACTTTCGGCGATGGCGATCGCGTGGGCTTGCGATCGCACGTTATGACTGCCAATCGCTGCATATAAATATTGATGATTCTCTAGCAGCAATTGGGTTAATTTCTCAAAATTAACATCGGTGGCAGCTTTGTCGTTAAATACAGGTTGAGGCCAATCTTTTTGTACCGACTTAATTGTTTCCTGATCCCAATACGCCCCTTTAACTAACCGCACCGTCACCGGATATCCCCGCTGTTTCGCCCAAGCAATTAACCCTTGCAAGTCTTTTTCCGTATCTCTTAAATAACCTTGCAGCGTCACGCCAATATCGGTACGGGAACGAAATTCCTCTTCCATCAATAATTCTTTTAAGATGGCGAGGGTAATATCTTTATAAACATATTGTTCCATGTCGAAGTGTACCGCTGCGCCCAATTCCTTGGCGCGACGCAACAGCGTGCGGATGCGATCGCTCACCCTCTCCTGACTCCCTTTCGCATCCAGGGGGTCAAATTGAGAATAAAATGCCGTTAACTTGACAGAAACTTGAACTTGTGGTAATGGTTCCCCATCCGCCAAATCGATCGCTTCGACTTTAGACCAAGTTTTAGCGACATCGGTTAATTGTTGCATTAATTCCAGATAGCGGTCGAGGTAAGACTGCGCCTCGGCTTCAGTTATCACCGCTTCGCCTAAAAGGTCGATGGTGAAAGCCATTTTATCCTTTCGCAGCCGTTCGATCGTCTTGATCGCTTGTTTTATATTCTCCCCAGCGATATATTTGTGGGCGAGAGTTTCCACAGCGGTAGAAATGGTTGTAGCGGCGAGTTGTCCCGGCACCGAGTCGGGGTTGGCGAAATTGAGTAACCCTTTAAGGGCTTGGGGTAATTCTACCGACTCATCGCCTAAGTATTCTTGCAGGTGGCGGGCGATTTCCGGTTTGCTGCGGAGGGCGGGTAAGCAGTCGATAAAGCGAAATAGCTGCAAGCGCAAACCGGGGTTAGCCATAGCCCAAGCGAGCAATTTATCATCCCAGCGCATTTGGTCGCGCATTTGGGCGAAAAACGAGCGATTTTCCTTAGTTGCCGCCAAGAGTTGTTTGGCGATCGCTTGTGTTTTAGTTTCGTAGGTATCTATTTGAACGACCACAGTTGATATACTCCAAAATCTGGGCAAGGCGTTGATGAGGCTAGTGTGAGGAGATTCCCGCGCCAAGCCTGTACCTCTACGCTTGCATTGTATCGTTTTGCGGTAATGTACTTGAATGGTTGCGAGGGTAATGGGGAATTTTTATACAATAATCGCGCTCAAAACGAAGGGCTGGGTAGGTAGGGGTAAATAAATCGAACAGCGAGACTACCCTGTTTCTTCAGACACCCATGCCGATCGGAATTACACCCAGCTAGCAACCGGGTTTCTTGCTACAATCTCTAGTTCCAAGTCAAAGATTTTTCATAGAAACCCGGTTTCTTGGCGTAATCCTGACGCACAAGTGAAACCAAAGTAGCTTTTAATAACCGAATTTGTCCGATTGATTTTTGCACAGTTAACGATAATATTCTTAAGTGGCATTGTGAGCGCAAACGGGGAGATAAATTTGTACGCTTTCCTTCAGTCCCTTGGCATTGCTAACCCTACAGGCAGCGGCTGGCTGGCGGTGATTTTCACCTTTGGGTTGGCTTGGATAGTGACTCGGTATTTAATTCCAAGAGTACGTGCTTTTGCCCTCCAGGTGGGATGGGCAGATCAACCCAACGCCCGTCGGCTGAATAAAGAACCCTTGCCCAATGCGGGGGGTTTGGCGATTTACGCGGGGGTGATTGCGGCTTTAATTCTGGCAACTGTCTTAAGACCGATTATTATTGAACCTGTGTTAGTCCAGGTGCTGAGTATTCTGCTGGGCGGATCGATTTTAGTCTTGGTGGGGTTTATTGACGACCAATATGGTTTGTCGCCTTACCTGCGCTTGCTTACCCAAGTTTTAACCGCATTATTGCTATATTCCAGCGATATCCGCATCGAAACCGCTTTTCAAACCCCTCTCGATCCTTTATTCTCTCTCTTGCTGACGGTATTTTGGGTAGTGGGAATTACCAATGCGGTTAATTTAATGGATGGGATGGATGGTTTGGTGGGCGGGATTAGTTTTATTACCGCGATGAGTTTATTGGCAGTTTCGGCACAATTTGAAACCAGGGCGGCGGCGACGTTGCTGTTAGCGGCGTTGGGCGGTGCCACCTTGGGATTTTTGCGCCATAACTTTTATCCGTCGCTGATTATTATGGGGGATGCGGGGGCATATTTTTTCGGTTATGTATTGGCGGCTACAAGTATTATCGGTAATTTGAAAGTTACGACGGTGTTTGCCTTGGTGCCGACGCTGTTCTTTTTATTATTGCCAGTTATTGATACAACTCAAGTGGTAATCCGGCGACTGATGGCGGGGAAAAACCCGATGAGTAGTCCGGGGAAAGACCACTTGCATCACCGCTTGCTGGCTTTGGGTTTGTCTCAGCGCAATGCTGCGATCGCATTATGGACGCTGTGTTTAGTTTGTAACAGTTTGGCGATGAAGTTGCAAGGGATGACCAATTTGGTGATTTATGTAACCATGGGAGGCATTGTGGTGCTTTTAGGCTTCACAGTTTGGCGGAAAGTGAGACGCGATTATCGAAGTTGATGATTGATTCGAGCGTGGCACGAGTGGGAAAAGTAACAATTATGTCTGTTCAGGAAATTTTACAAGAAGATGATATTTGTTAGACTCGATTGCGTCGCAGCGATCGCGTGGAATGTTGAATTAGGGTCAAGGCTTAAATCTTTACGCGGTCAGGTGTCGCGCGCCAGCTTATCCCAGAAGCTTGCAGAATCTGGTTATCAGTGTTCTCGACAGTATATCCAAAAATTGGAAACTGGAGATGCTCTTTCAGTTTCTAAAGATCTTCTAGTTGGAATCTGCAATGCTCTTGCAATTGATCTCGGGCAGTTACTACCCATTGTTTGTGTAGATTTTCCTCAAAGTTTTACTACTAATAATTGATATTCTGCAATCCCCGTACTAGGTTGTAATCCCTGATAGGGATTTGAATGAGTTGCAACTAGCGATCGCCAGCGCCACCTATGGGCAGAACCAAAGAAAATTTTCATATCATGTCCGTTGATTTGCCCATAATAAAAAAACTTCA
>DNGG01000007.1:0-417 GCA_003486675.1 Cyanobacteria bacterium UBA11372 | reverse complement strand
ACGGCATCAGAGATATCTCGGATAAACAGATAACTTTGATCCTGCCGTGTCCCGGCTGCTGTATTTGGGCTATCCAAAGGTACTCTGTTTCAATCCCTGATAGGGATTTGAATTAGTTGCAACTCACAAGCAACAGAGTTAGAATCTATAAATTCATCCGTTTCAATCCCTGATAGGGATTTGAATTAGTTGCAACGCAACACTACCGCCAACAATAACAGCAGCAGAAAGTGCAGGTTTCAATCCCTGATAGGGATTTGAATTAGTTGCAACATGTGGATTAATCCCAGTCCGTTGCATTCTGGTTTCAATCCCTGATAGGGATTTGAATTAGTTGCAACTCGACAGAAACAATTGAGGGAAAGTCGATGACTTTCGTTTCAATCCCTGATAGGGATTTGAATTAGTTGCAACTAG
>DNGG01000529.1 GCA_003486675.1 Cyanobacteria bacterium UBA11372 | reverse complement strand
GCGGTAAGATTTAATGCACCGGGAATAGAACCTCCAATGGCAATATTTTGTTCTTTAGTTGCGGGTTGCAGCACGAGGGTATTAGTGCCTGAAACTGCGCCACCAAAGTCTATTTCGCTTGCTTTTAAGATTAAGGGATTGTTGCCTGCACTTAAACTGGAATTGAAAGCGATCGCAGCAACTCCAGGATTAAATCTAGCATTTCCCGTTAGCGTTACTGAGCCATTAAAGCGAATATCATCATCGGTAGTATTCAAATTACCTGAAATAAACACCGCACCTTGACCATCTTGAATAAAAGCGCCATCAAGGTTGAAATTATCTGCTGCTAGCGTCAGATTTGCCGCATTGGTGATAGTGAGACTGCCTTCTTTGGTGGTAGTTACGGTGTTGTTGAGATTGACTGTACCACCTGCATCAATATCGATATTGCCCGCGACGGCGGCAGTAGATTGAACATCCACATTTTGCCCATCAATAATTAAGCCGCTTAGAGGATTGTTACTACCAATCGCACCGTTAAACGCAATATTGCCAGTACCAGCATCAACACTCAGCAAGCTTGCGCCATCAACTGAACCAGAAAATGTGATATCGCCTGCACCAGAACCAGTGCTAAGAATCACATCATTCGCGAGCAAAGTACTACCCTCGATGAGAATATTTTGGTCTGCTGTGGTGATGCCTGCTTTTAGGGTGGTTGTGGTGGCTTTCAGAGTAATTGAGGCATTGTCTTTGCCGGTAATGGGGGCGTTGATTGCGATCGCGCCATTCCCAGATTGAATCGTTACCGGATCGTTAAATGTCACATCACCAGCCATTGTAATTGTACCGCTGCCATCTGCGCGTCCGATGATGATTTGAGCAAACCCATCCTGCAAGGTATCTAGTCCAGCGAACGTATCGCCGATACTAATGTCCTGAGAGGAGGTAAGCGGTTGCAATAGGAGAGTGCTTTTACCCCTAATTTGAGTAGCGCCAACCAAGTTAATTTCATCCGCTGTCAGAGTTAGTGTGCCGCTACCTGTCCCAGTAGGGTTAATAGAACTGTCCTTCAAGCGTATTCCTTCTGCACCGCCAGCACCTGTACCTATTAAGTCAATATTCCCTGTTCCCTTCGCTTCCACCACGCCGCCGTTTTGAAGATTAACGCCGTAGTTTTCGTTTCCAGTTCCCTTACCAATTCCAGTCAAGCTGAGGTTTCCATTCGCTACACTCACCCTGCCTTCCTGCTGTATTATTACCCCGATATTATTATCTGTACCAACGCTACCAGTGCCAGTCAGGGTAACGCTCCCAGTTCCGGTGGATTCCACCACACCACCACCACCTCTACCAATCCAAATACCATAGTTATCTTTTCCCGAACCCCTGCCAGTTCCCGTCAGGGAGATATTTCCATTCACCGATGTCACTTTGGAGTTGAGGTCTAAAATAACGACTCCCTGATTCCCATCCCCCACATCGCCAAATCCCCCAGTTCCTGTTACAGTAACAGTCCCTGTCCCGGCAGCTTCCACTCTACCGCCGGTGACAATTGAAATACCATCATTTCCGAATACTCCCGTATTACTTGTTGCCTTGCTGATGCCTGTTATGTCAATCGACCCGGTTCCAGTCGATTGCACCAAGCCTCCGTCAAAAATAGAAATACTGTGGTTCCCATCTCCGCTACTTGCAGCAGCATTACCTATCAAAGTAATATTCCCATCTACTGAACTGACTCTTGAGTCTGAGCCAACAATTCGTATGCCGTGATTTTGAGAAACTCCAGTTCCACTGGTGCCATTAAAGGTAATATTTCCCGCTCCCTCCGCTTCCACCACGCTGCCGTTTTGAACAATAACGCCGTGGTTTTCGTTTCCAGTCCCCCCACCAGTTCCAGTGAGGAAGATATCTCCATTCGCTGAAAAAACCGTAGAACCTTTATCTTCAATAGCTATCCCATAATTAAAATCTTCCCCCTTCCCGGCAGTGCCAGTTAGGGTAATATTTCCAGTTCCCGTTGATATCGCCCCGCCGTCGGTAATCGCAATGCCGTTGTTGTTGCCGCCAGTCGCGTTATTATCGCCCTTCACGATAATATTCCCAGTTCCAGTTGCTTGTACAACGCTATTTTCTCTCAGCCAAATACCATAGGTGCTGTTTCCAGCGCCATTACCAGTTCCTATTAGGTTGATATCTCCATTCTCCGAAGAAATCCTGACATTTGTCTCAATCAATAAGCCGTAATTACTATCCTTTCCAGTTCCGCCACCGCTGATGCCTTTTAGGGTAATAATTCCCGTCCCCTGAGTTTCCAGCACTGTGCCGTTGTCAAGATAAATGCCACGGCTGTTGTCACCGTCTGCACCCTTACCCGTCAGGCTAATATTGCCACCTTTAGCGTTAATGGTGCTGTTGTCGATAACGATACCTCTTTGGGAGGTATCGCCTCCCTTGCCGGTTGCTGTGAAATTGCCACCGTTTGTATTAATCGTGGCATTATTTATGTTGACAGCGTCGCCCCCAGCATTGTCAGAGTCAGCAATCAGCACTACATTCAGCTTGCCGCTACTGGAAGTGATGTTTGCATTCAGCGTGATGTCGTGTTCTGCCTGCAAGGTGAGAGTAGCATCTCCACCTGCTGTCTTGTCGATTGGTGCATCGCTGTTCTGAGTGATGCCGCCCGGTTCATTTCCAGGGTCATCCGTTACAATGGTGACGCTAGTGCCACTATTAAGCGCGGTGTTAATGTTAGCAACATTGACCGTGGATGTACCTATTGCACCGCCACCACCATTCACAATTGTGATATTTGCCGGATCGATCAACCAAGTACCACCGATGCCATTGGGAGCGATCGCATCTGGGATACTGGTGAGATTGAGAAACTGTTTGCCAGAGGTTTCAATCAACCCGCCATTCCCGAAAACACTTCCTCCCCTTGCTGTCAGCATTCCATGAATACTCGCAGTCTCGGAAGCCCAGATAATTACTCTTCCTCCATTACCGTTGAGTAGTGCATCAGCAGAAATTACCGAATCGCTGCTGACAAACGTTTCTAGTGCATTTGGTATTGTGCCTTTACCTTGATAATCACCGCCAATTAATACATTACCGCCACCATTTGTCCCAGAAGCGTTGATATTGGCACTAACAACCCCAACTTTATCGCCTAATACCTGTACCGTACCCCCAGTTTGTCCTGATACGTTGATGCTGCCAGAAGCGATCGCACTTCCCCCATCACTCGGTATCCTAATCCCAGAACCCGTTAATTGCACGCTACCATCACTATTAACCGTCACTCCGGTTGCATGACCTCCATTTCCCCCAGTCAACAATTGCGGCAAAGATAATATCGGCAACCTCCAATTCTGCGGTTGATTTCCAGCAGTTGTTAGGGGTTGAATATCCAAACTCAACACAAAACCCGGTTGCGAAATACGCACTAAACTTTCTCCTGTAACGGCTGCTAGTGTAATATTTCCAGATGGTGCTGATAATGTGCCGCTATTAACAACCGTGCCAGCCAGTAAGGTTAAATCTTGACCCGTTTCTACTGCTAAGTTTCCAGCATTGAATATTGCTCCAGGCTGACTCATCGTGAAGGCAAAAGCATTCGGCGTACCAACTAAATCAGCGTAATTATTGTTACCAACAGCATTAAACCAGTTATTGCCAAAACCAATCCCGTTCGCAGTGGTAGCAATAAAAGCAGCAGGAACGTTCAAGCTGGCATTAGAACCAAAAATAATCCCAGCCGGGTTGATCAGAAACAGGTTAGAATTGCCACCCGTAACTTGGATGAGGCCATTAATAAAAGAAGCTTCGCCCCCGTTAATCCGCGCCAAGATATTCTGGATATTGGGTTGAGATAAAAAATTAGCGATTTGTTCGGCACTGAGGCCAAATCTAGTAAAGCTGTGGAATAAATTGACACCATCTCTGGATAATTGTCCGCCGGTAATATCTATGCGATCGCTCTCTGGCGTCACAATGGTATTAGTACCATCGGCTGCTGGAACTATTGATTGTGCGATCGCGGGTGTGGCTAAAACTAAAATGGCAAACGGTGTAAAAATTGCTCTCAGTACTGCTAACCGCCAGCTAATTCTTGTCATAGCTCCAGCACCCCAATTCTGTCCCTAATATTAGGACAGAAAATGTCAGAGTATTTTAAGTCGGCAAATTCCGATTAGCTGAAGCCGCGATTCATCCCACAAATCGGGATCTGTAGGGGCAAGGCAAGAAAATCAAGGGCAAACACAACAATATTATTGATGCCGTGCCCCGACACTCGATCGTATTGAGAGCGATCGCACCTACCCACCCAATTTCCACGAGCGTACTTAGGTGAGTGCCGCCCCCACCCCAAGCAACAACGAATTGTTAAAAAATAATTAGCTGCATTTACTTACGTAAAAATGCAGCGGATAATATTCCACTAATTAAATATACTGGCGATCGCAGGCTGCTTGTACGGCTGCTTGGGTTGCCACATCCATAAATCGCAGCGACAGGGTTTTGCCCAACCCGGAAGCGCGTTTAAGTCCGGCAATCAGACAGGCAACTCCTTCTGGTTCCACCGATTCTACCCAGAGTAGATCTACCACAACTGTCTCGGTTGTTAATTCTAGGGCTTGTTGCAGCGCGTTTGTGAAGGCTGGGCTGCTCACAGCATCAAGACGACCATTCGGTCTAAGGACGACGGTACGGGGTCGTCTACCTTCGATTGTGCTGGCGTTCTTAGCAGAAGAGAAAATTGAATTTGCGAGGGGTTTCATTGCCATCTCCAAGACGTGCTGCCAATAAAGAAAGCAAGGCTAGAGCTAGGAGCCTCGCCTAATAGGTAACGCTTTCCATTATGGTGGAATAACATCACGAAAAAATGTTTGCGAACCGTCACAAGGGTGCTGTGTTTCCTGTCACAAAGTAGACAGTGAGCCGGAAGCGGACTTCTGCCTCCCCAGAGACGTCAATCGCTCGCACCCCAATTATCCTCAAAACCTACCAAGGTTGCTGCGCTAAACCAGCAATTGTGCTAAATTTAAAAGAATTTACATAAAATTATACCAATCTAGTTAATAAACTTTTTTTATAAAGGCGATCAAGATAGTTCCAGCACTGCCACAAGGGCAGTCAGTTATGTCCATCCACTCAAATTGCATTCAGGGATCGATCAGTGACACTCCAAACCTCTCAACCCCTAACCTCTGATTCTTTGGGCGCATTGAGCCGTCAAATGCTCGTAATTCTAGACTTTGGCTCCCAATATTCTGAGTTAATCGCTCGCCGCATTCGCGAGACGCAAGTTTATTCCGAAGTGATTTCCTATCGCACCAGCGCCGAACAGTTGAGGCAGCTAAATCCAAAGGGAATTATACTCTCTGGCGGCCCCAGCTCTGTATACGACAAGGGAGCGCCCAAATGCGACCCAGAAATATGGCAATTGGGGATTCCCATCCTTGGGGTATGCTACGGAATGCAGCTGATGGTGCAACAGTTGGGCGGCGAAGTGGCGCGCGCCGAACGAGCAGAATATGGCAAGGCATCTTTACTTATAAACGATCCCACAGACTTGTTGACCAACGTGGAAGATGGCAGCACGATGTGGATGAGTCATGGAGATTCTTGTCACAAACTGCCGGAAGGGTTCGAGATCCTGGCACATACGGAAAATACCCCTTGTGCCGCGATCGCTCACCATAGCAAAAAACTCTACGGCGTTCAATTCCACCCCGAAGTCGTCCACTCGATCGGCGGACAAGCACTAATCCGCAATTTTGTCTACCATATCTGCGACTGCGAACCCACTTGGACGACGGCGGCGTTTGTAGAAGAATCAATTCGCGAAATTCGCGCCAAAGTCGGCGATAAACGAGTGTTGTTAGCGCTTTCCGGTGGGGTGGATTCTTCTACCCTAGCCTTCTTGCTGCATAAGGCGATCGGAGATCAGCTGACTTGCATGTTTATCGATCAGGGGTTCATGCGGAAATACGAACCCGAACGATTGTTGAAGCTGTTTCAAGAGCAATTTCACATTCCGGTAGAGTATGTAAATGCACGCGATCGCTTCCTCAATCAACTTGCTGGCGTCACCGATCCGGAAGAAAAACGCCGTCGCATCGGACACGAATTCATTCAGGTGTTTGAAGAAGAATCAAGACGCCTCGGTCCTTTTGATTATCTCGCCCAAGGTACTCTCTACCCCGATGTGATTGAATCGGCAGATACCAATGTCGATCCGCAAACGGGAGAACGAGTCGCAGTTAAAATTAAAAGTCACCACAACGTCGGCGGGTTACC
>DNGG01000534.1:29937-30168 GCA_003486675.1 Cyanobacteria bacterium UBA11372 | reverse complement strand
GCATCCCATACTTACAAAATTCTCGAACCATTTACCGCTGTTGAAGCAACTTCTCCCCCCGCCCAAGTTCACGGGCGCGATGAGTAATACAGAAACCCGGTTTCTCTAATAATACCTTCGCCAATGTTTTGAAACGCCAAGATCCCCCAGGCTAAAGCCTGGGGCTACACAAACAAAGCCCGCGAAGGCGGGCTGAAATTCTAAAAGCCCGCGAAGGCGGGCTTTGTTTGT
>DNGG01000534.1:29106-29769 GCA_003486675.1 Cyanobacteria bacterium UBA11372 | reverse complement strand
CTACACAAACAAAGCCCGCCTTCGCGGGCTGAAATTCTTACAGCCCGCGAAGGCGGGCTTTGTTTGTCTAGCGACACCCTTAAGGGTGTCGGATGCAAGGCGAAAGTATTGTTAAATAAACCGGGTTTTTTAATATCTGCCTCATACTTAAGTCATATATTTAAGCCAAAAAAATCAGTAAAAATAGTTACAAAATCGGTACTAAAGAAAGATACGGTAACCGCCGATTAAAGTTTATTGTAAATAAGTATGAAGGCAGCTAAATAACATTAGTTGGACGCCAAAGGAAGATTAAATGCAAAGCAACGTAGTTGAGATGCCGCTGACTAGCTGGAACGAACAACTGCAAGCGGTAGATTATGATGAAGCTGAGCAGCAATTTGTGAGGCTGCTGGAATTGGAAGATTTAGATACAAAGCTGGAAATTCAGCCAGAAATAGCAGAGAATTTTGAAAGCATACTCGACGGTGCTATTCAAGTTGCTTATCAAGAAGCACCCGGAAATAGGGAAGCAGCACATCGTTTTTTGCAGCGGGTACTTTATCGCATTAACAGACTCAAACTGTTTTGGTACGACGATCTGCGAAACTATACTAACGAAAGGTCTGGTTACTTGCGGATAGTGCGCGATCGCATCGAGTATTTCTGGCAAAAGTGGGAACT
>DNGG01000534.1:27941-28898 GCA_003486675.1 Cyanobacteria bacterium UBA11372 | reverse complement strand
TATTTCTGGCAAAAGTGGGAACTGGCACACTTTGATCTAGAAGCACTAAAGCGCCTCGATGTCAAGCAAGCATTGAGCGATCGCGCCGCCTACGATCTCAATCCGCCGTTGGATGAAAATAGCCGCTATATCCGCGAAGAAATGAGCGAAGCGGGGTATCGACATTTGCTGGCGATCGCATCCTTCGATGGGTTAGTTGAAGCAAGTCGTCTTTCCCGCATTTTGGGCGGGGCTGCCAACGAAGTA
The DNA here is from genome assembly GCA_003486675.1 of Cyanobacteria bacterium UBA11372. Lineage (GTDB taxonomy): Bacteria > Cyanobacteriota > Cyanobacteriia > Cyanobacteriales > Aerosakkonemataceae > Microseira. The sequence goes on along the minus strand of DNGG01000534.1, from coordinate 28,652 downwards.
CAATGTACTTTAGTGCGGGTATTATTAGAAGAGTACGGCAGCGGCAAATTAACTCGCAAGCACTCTACTTTCTTTGCCAAAATGCTTGCCGAATTAGGATTAAATACCGAACCAGAGGGATATTTTGACATCGTACCCTGGGAAGTATTAGCAAGCATTAACCACAACTTTTTATTAACAGAATGCAAGCGTTATTTCCTGCGTTACAACGGCGGACTAGCGTATTTTGAAGTAGTAGGACCCGCAATTTATAAAAATTATCTCGCCGCAGCGCAACGCTTAGGATTATCAGAAGCAGCGATGGGATATTGGGAACTGCACATTAGGGAAGACGAACGCCACGGACGCTGGATGATCGACGATGTTGCCCTACCTTTGGTAGATATGTATCCTCACGACGCATGGCAAATTGTGTTGGGGTACGACCAAGAGAAATTTATGGGCGATCGCGCCGGTGCCGCCGTCGTCAGATCGATCCGCCAAGCAGAACTTCGTTAACTACTGTTCGTAGTAGGGACTTTAGTCCCTTCAGAGATCGGTAGGGGCGGGTTTCACCAACCATCACCAGCAATAATCGACGATTATTCTAAACCCGCCCCGTCTGTTTTTGTTCAGCGCCTTTGCCAAGGAAATTCGATATCAGTAGGGGCGGGTTTCACCAACCATCACCAGCAATAATCGGCAATTCTTCTAAACCCGCCCCGTCTGTTT
>DNGG01000534.1:27468-27640 GCA_003486675.1 Cyanobacteria bacterium UBA11372 | reverse complement strand
ATTACCCATTACCAATTACCACTAAAATGTTCGACCAATCTGTCTTCACAAGGCAATCCAATTCACCGTACTCAATTCCCAAAACGGCACCATCCCCCAGTAAAATTGCCAAGCGCAGTCCTTCTGGAAAAGAGATATTTATTTGCCCTGAAGAATCTAATTTTTACTCTCA
>DNGG01000534.1:18801-27173 GCA_003486675.1 Cyanobacteria bacterium UBA11372 | reverse complement strand
CTGAGAACGGAATTTTTAGGATGCATTCACGGATACGAACTCAATAGCTCAGCTTGTAAAATTGGCAATAGCAAAATAGCAGAATATGGGTTAAGCGATCGCTACGTAATTCACAATACCTGTTTCTTCACATCATCCAAACCTGCCGCCAGGTATCTTGTCTCAAACCCCCCCTATTTGCCAGCAGTAGATGACGATATTTACCTGCCATTATTACGCGGCGGAACAGACGGTTCTACAATTACCAGAAAACTGTTTTCGTTAGGTTACGACAACGTCATGTCGCTGGTTTCTAGTTACTCCAATCCAGTCGATACAATTGATTATGCCATCGAACAAGGTTACTCTGTTTCCAAGTTTTTAGTCACACCGCTAGAATTTGGTTATTACAGTTCCGAACCCAAAGTTAAAAACACCATCGCCAAGCTACGCGAGCAAAAGAAAGCTTTCTATTCTGGAAACATCTACCTTCTAGCCGGTGTGCTATTTCAAAAACAGTCATTAGCCGCCGCCAATCTATCGGATGAGCTAATTCAAATCATAACCAGCTTGTAAAACTTGGCGATCGCAAATCAGAAACCCGGTTTCTTTAAGAAACCGGGTTTCTTGTGCATAAATTTTTAATTCACAAGCTCGCCTGCTATTTATATTCCTAAAGGTTGATGAACGAAATTAATTTAATTAGTTTCCTGGTAAGTAAGAAGAAACAAAAATATTCGGGTTTCCTATTAGATATATGAACCCCGAAGACAGAATTTAGCAGAGGAGTGTTTCGGAAAGTCCCGCGTTATCTAAACGCAAAAGTTACTCAAAGAGGCTGTCATGTTTTATCACACCAAAAAACTGCAATATTTCAGACCACCAGAAAAACCCGATGCAGTCTATGCGATGAAAATTCAGGAACTGATCGGCGGTACATTTGGTGAAATGACCGTGATGATGCAGTATCTATTTCAAGGTTGGAATTGTCGCGGCCCTGCTAAGTATCGCGATATGCTGCTAGATATCGGGACTGAAGAAATCGGTCACATCGAAATGCTAGCAACGATGATCGCCCACCTATTAGATAAAGCCCCGATCAACCTGCAAGAAGATGGTGCAAAAGATCCCGTAGTTGGTGCAGTAATGGGCGGTACAAGTCCACGGGATGTGATTATGGCAGCGGCGATGAACCCGCAACATGCGATCGTTTCTGGTTTGGGTGCAACTGCTGCCGATAGCGTTGGTTACCCTTGGAACGGTCGTTTTATTGTTGCTAGCGGTAATTTAATGGCTGATTTCCGCTCAAATCTTCACGCCGAAACACAAGGACGCTTGCAAGCGGTGCGGATGTATGAAATGAGTGACGATCCGGGGGTAAAAGATACGCTCAGTTTCATGATTGCCCGCGATACAATGCATCAAAATCAGTGGTTAGCCGCACTGGAAGATTTGAAAGATTCTGGACTAGAAGATACCCCAGTTCCTAGTTCCTTCCCCTTGGAATTGGAGAAGCGGGAATTTGCCTATCAGTTCTGGAATAATTCTGACGGAACTGATAGCGCCGAAGGTCGTTGGGCGAAAGGCAAATCGATGGACGGTAAAGGTGAATTTGAATATATCGAAAATCCTCAACCGCTAGGTCCCGAACCCACACCACCGCAAGTCGATCCGCGCTTGCACGGTACGCCTGAAGTCAGAAACAGCAGCAACACCAATGCGACCCATGGTAATGATAACAACCCGTTGGTAGCAATTAAGAACCTCGTTACCGGCAGCTAGAAACTTGCAATAGGGCAGGCAGAATGCCTACCCCACAAGAATTTCACATCTCTTGTGGGGTGGGCGTCCCGCCCGCCCGGGCATTCTGCCCACCCCACAAAAATTTTACATCTCTTGTGGGGTGGGCGTCCCGCCCGCCCCCCGATCGGTTTATTTACACTCACTTACTTATTTCCCCCCATCGCAACTGTTATCCAAGTGGAACATAATTGCCGTAGAAAGTCCTGCCCACATAGGTGTATTAACATCAGCTTTTCTCAAGGCTTCTGCTGTCCAAGAGTTACAATTTCTCAAAATTGAGTAAGTGCCTTTAGCTTCGTAATAGCTAACATTTTTACGAACAATATAGGGTAATCTAATTTTTTCGCCTTGGCGGTCTAATTGAAAAGTATCTTTAATAAATTTATTTAAGTTTAAATAACCAGTTTTACTCACGCCAAAACATTCGATTTCATAATTTTGGGGCAGGTTTTTGTAACCTTCTACTCGGATAACCGAGGAATTGGGAAGAAATAGTGCTTTAATACCCGCAGCAATTTTTGCATCCATTTCCCTGGGCGGGTTCATATAAAATTCTGTTTCTCCCCAGCCAAAACCTAAGTAATTGTAATCGGCATTTTTACTTACACCGATTTGATTCAAAGATAAATGTTTCCGCCAGTCAAACATTGGATTCTGGACGGGCACTACAATTTCTGAATGAAAGCCAAAGTTAATAACGCAGATTTTCACATCGCAACTGGCTGGCGATCGCTGAGATTTTTGAGGCAGTAAAGCTCCAATCAACAGCGCCGAAAAAATAGAAATAGGAATGAAACAATAATAAAAATTGCTGTTTTTCATAAAATCAATCTCCCAAATAATTTAAAAGGTGATGATATATACTAACAATTTTACATAAATATCATACTATTGTTAGAGGAACTGATAAAAATATGCCTGTACCTTGATATTACTTCAAACAAAAATCGGATCTAGGACAATGGCATTGTCAGCAGCTATTTTAGATGTAGATGGAACGCTGGTCATCAGCAACGATGCACACGCGCAAGCTTGGGTGGAAGCGTTTGCTACTTATGGCTATGACGTACCCTTCGAGAAAGTTAGACCGCTGATCGGCATGGGGGGCGATCAAGTGATACCAAAGATGGTACCGGGACTTGATAAAGAAGAAGGGGACGGAAAAGCTATTTCCGAAAAGCGCAAAGAACTGATGATCAAAAAATTCGCGCCGACGCTTCCTGCTGCACCGGGTGCGCGAGATCTGATATTGAAGATGCAGCAATCTGGTTTGCGGCTGATTATTGCTACTTCGGCGACGAGTGAAGAACTTTCGCTGTTATTAAAAGCGGCAAAAGTTGACGATTTGCTCGAAGAAGCAACAACATCGAGCGATGCGGAACATTCTAAGCCAGAACCCGATATTGTGGAAGCGGCATTGAAAAAGTTGCATCTGGAACCAGATCAAGTGGTGATGATTGCGGATACTCCCTACGATGTGGAAGCGGCGAGTAAATGCGGCGTGGGAACGATCGCATTTCGCTGTGGTGGCTTTGATGATAGCCAGTTAGAGGGAGCGATCGCAATCTACGACGACCCAGCCGATCTACTAGCACATTACAACGAATCTCCATTAGCTAATAATATAAGTTGCTAGTTACTTAGAAATGGGTACCTAGTTGCGCTTGGGCGCTCTTATCGAGATTGGTATAAGAGCGCCCAAGCGCAACTACGTACCTGGGCGATCGCACCGCAAACACCAAAGTTTCTCTGAAAAATCGTCGATTGAGAAACTAGAGATCGACGAAGAAACTCTTGGCGAGTCCGCCGCCGACTGTATGGGTAAAGTGGTACAGCCAGCCAGAGCCGCCATGACCATTCCCTATTGCTAGTAGATGCCGATGCTATGCATAAGTAGCAGAAAATGTCAAGCGATGCGCCTGTGTATTTTTTCGGCTGATTTTTTGCCGCAACTTCCCGACTCGCTGCATAAATCGAGTCACGCAAGACCCATTAGATAAATAACAAGAGCGAAGGAGATAGCTAGAAACTCTCACCCCAAGGACTCATTATGTCAAAAATTGTCTCTATTCACTCGTATCGAGGTGGCACTGGCAAATCCAACTCAACGGCGAATATTGCCACAGCTATTGCCCGCAAAGGTTATCGAGTTGGGATTGTGGATGCGGACATCCAATCACCGGGCATTCATATTCTATTCGGGCTTGACCAAGAAAGATGCGATCGCACCCTGAATGATTTTCTTTGGGGGCGTTGTGCGATCGCCGATGCAGCCTACGATGTTACCTCCGTACTCCAAAACGGGGCAACTTCCCGTAGCGGTATTTACTTGATTCCTTCTAGTGTAAAAGTCAACGATATTTCTCGCGTATTGCGCGAACGTTTTGATGTTGAACTGCTGTTAGATGGGTTCGGTGACTTAATTAAACAGCTTAAACTCGACTATTTGTTTATCGATACCCACCCCGGTTTAAACCAAGAAACTTTAATATCCCTGACCACCTCTGATATTGTCTTATTTATACTGCGACCCGATCAACAAGATTTTCAGGGGACTGCTGTCACCGTAGATGTAGCGCGCAGATTGAAAGTACCTAAGTTGTTACTAACAATCAATAAAGCACTGAAAGAATACGACTTCGAGGATCTGCGCCAACAAGTCGAACAAACTTATCAAACTCCAGTGGTAGGAATCCTTCCAGAGTCAGAAGATATGCTGCGACTTGCTAGTAGCGGCATATTCTGCCTGAAATATCCCAACCATCCCATCAGTCAAGCTATAGAGAGAATTGCCAAACACATCATGTGTTAAAACATCGCCTGAATTTTTTTCTTAGCTGTTTGTATTGACATGGATGGAATCATATGCCGCGAAATAAAGCGTTAAAAGCTAAAAACTCAACCTTGGCTAGAAAATTTAGCATTTTGCTATTTTTTATCTTTGGTTTCGGCACGATCTTAAGTGGAACAGCTTTAGCTGTTTTCCTAACTTACGAAGCTCAAAATCAAATCAAATCAAAAGCTTTGTTACTGATGGATACTATGAATTCGGTTCAAGATTACACAAGTAATGAAGTCACACCCCAGTTGCAGAAACGTATAGCGTATTCCGACCTTGTACCGCAAACTATTCCTAGTTATGCCGCAGTTAAAGTATTTGAAAGATTGCGGCAATATAACGATTATTACAAGCATTTTTATTACAAGTATGCGATGGTGAATTCCACAAGCGATCGCCACCCTGTCAGCTTTGAATTAGGTATAGCATTACAATTTCGGCAAGACAAGAATCTCAAGGAATTACAGGGATTCCGTTATATAGGAGACCAGCAATTTTTCTATATTGCTCGTCCTTTGATTGTCACAAAATATATTTGTTTGAACTGTCAAACTCAACCAAAGATTGCCAAACCAACCCAAACTACTGTTAAAATTCAGCCGCGGGTTCAAACTCAAGCAAAGATTGCCAAACCAACCCAAATACAGACGAGGATTCAAACTCAACCAAAGATTGCCAAACCAACCCAAATACAGACAAGGATTCAAACTCAACCAAAAACTGCCAAACCAACCCAAACCTTACCCATAAATAAGGTATTTAAAACAACAACCGAAGTGAGCGGAACTCAAATCGTTTTTGTCCCCCTGATTAAAGTATTACAAAATTATTGGCAATTATTTGTTTCACTTTTAGGGATTTTAGCGATGATTTTCGCCGTCACAATATTTATGGTAAACCTTTGGCTAAAGCGATACATTATTAAACCGCTCGAGAAGATCGTCCAAGTTGCCGAAGCCGTGAGTACTGGCGATATGGATGCTGAGTTTGAAAAAGTATCCAACGATGAGATAGGAAGTTTAGTAGAAGCTTTTACCCGCATGAAGTTGAGTTTAGCAATGGCAATTAAAAAGTTTGAACAGTATCGAATTAAAAGTCGCAAACCTATTGATTTAAATAGTTAAAAAAGTGCCAAATACTTATGAAGCAGCAAGAATTTCGGAATAATATTCTGACAGCCTACGGTGCTAACGAAGCGGAAACGGAGGAACTGCTAGCGTATAACCAAAATGCATTTGCAGGTAAATCCAGAACTTTAGTTGAGCAAGTTTCAACGCTGAAAATTTTGACGACACTGACTTTAGAAGAACTAGCATCTGAATCTGTTTCGTCAAGACTGAAAGTTGCTCATTTTCAATGGGAACTGTTTCCCAATAGCCAGATCCAATTTTTAGAGAGCGGATTTAATCTTTTAAAATTGCAATCTGCATTCTGAAATAGGCAACTTTTATTGAGGTTGAAAATAACCGGATATGACAGAAGTTCTGATTAAAGAGTTGAGTACTAGCGATATTAACTGGATGACTGCAAATGGTCGTCAACAACAAGTTAATCGGGGTACCGTGCTGATCCGCCAGCAGAGCAACATTGACACCTTTTACATCGTGCTGGAAGGCACTTTGAGCGCTACGATTAAAAGAAACCAGGAAAGTGCTTTAGCTAGTGCTTTCGCCGCACTTGAAGATGATAGCGACTTAGAACAGGAAATTGCTCGCTTTTCTAGTGGGGAAGTGTTGGGTGAAATGTCGTTTCTCAATAGTAGCGCTTCAGCGATCGCAGTTAAGGCGATAGAAAACTCAGTTGTTTTAGCTTTACCTCAGAAGAAACTGCTAGAAAAACTAGGGCGAGATTTAGAATTTGCTTGCAGATTTTATCATGCGATCGCTATCCTCCTCCTTGATCGTTTTGAACGGTTAATTAAAAAGTTTACGCGGCGTCAGAATTTGAAAATTCCACCGCTACAAGACGTTCCCTTGCTGTTTGGCGAACTAAACGACAGCGATATTGACTGGATGATTCAACACAGTATTGTTGAAGAAATTGCCACAAATACTATCTTAATTCAGGCGGGGCGTTTGGTGGAAAATGTCTACCTGCTGCTGCGGGGAAGTGTGTCAGTTTCCTTCACTGAAAATAGCAACAGTTCTTTTGCCCGCCTGTTTTCAATTCTAGAAAACAACAGCGAAAACAACTCCTCACCCGGATACGAAATTGCCCAAATTACCAGAGGTGAAATTATCGGTGAAATGGCGATACTCGATATCCGTCTGCCAAATTATACTTTCAAAGCGTTGGAAAATTTACAAGTTTTGAGGATTAAAAGACAACAACTATTCATCAAACTCCAGCAAAACCCTGCTATGGGTTCTCGCTTTTACCGCATAGTTGCTATGTTACTTTCGGCGAGACTTCAAGGACTGATTAATCGATTAGGATACGGCAGAAATGCCTATCGGGTAGGACAGAGGCTAGCTCAAAATTCTGAATATTCTGATGAAATTGATTTGGACGTTATGGACAATATTACTTTGGGCGGTGCCCGATTTAATTGGATGCTCAAACGTTTGAAACTTAGTTATTAAATTGGTAATTGGTAATTGGTAATTGGTAATTCATAATTGAATTTAAAGGCTGTAGGGACACCCTTTAACGAGATATTCCGTGCTTCCACAGATTGGTAAAACCTGCTCCTACTCTTGACAATTACCCATTACCCATTACCTATTACCAACCCTCTTGGATGTAACTAGCAACTTGAATTAGTTATTAAAACACAGGAAGGTTAACTTATGCAGAGCAAACAGAACAAAATTTTTTCTCAAGAAGCGCTAGATCGCTTATCTTCACCAGAACAACTCGACCAAATGATGCAGGTGGTTAGCCCCAAAGCTTGGTTACCCCTGAGTACAATTGGCTTTTTAATTGTCGTTGCAGGCACTTGGAGTGTACTTGGGCGAATTCCCCTGACTGTAAATGGTCAAGGCGTGTTAATTCAACCCCGCCGTGTAGTGCAATTTCAAGCACCTAGTAATGGTCAATTGATGAAGCTAAATATCAAGCCGGGAGATGTAGTTAAAAAAGGTCAAGAAATCGGCACAATTGATAAATATGACATCAAAGAACAACTAGCGCAAGAGAAAGCGAAATTAGTTCAATTGCAAGGACAAAATCAAGATGCTAATCGATTGCAAAAGCAACAAATTGCGCTGGAATTAAGAACGCTTAAACAACAACAAACAGATCTTGAAGAAAGCTTACGGCGAGAGTCAGTAGCGCCGATGCTGCGCCAACAAACGATCGCGGCGCTAGAACAAAAACGCCAAAGCCTTGAAGAAAGCCTCCGCCGAGAACAAATTACACCAGTACTGCGCCAACAAACACTGGCGGCGCTAGGGGAAAAACGTCAAAGCTTGGAAGAAAGCCTGCGGCGAGAGCAAATTACACCCGTACTGCGGCAACAGACTCTGGCAGCGATCGCAGAAAAACGCCAAAGTTTCGAGCAGCGAAAGCAACAGATTATATCTTTAATGCAAACTCTACAACAGCGCTTTGAAACCCGTAGTCGTTTGTTTGAGGAAGAGGGAGCCATTAGTCAAGATGTCGTGCTGCAAGCCAGACGGGAATTCTTAGATGCTCAAACGCAAGTATCAGATATCGAAACGCAACTAAAGGAACTCGACGTTCAAAAAACCAATAGCGAACGAGATTACCTGCAAAACCTCAATCGGATTAACGAAATCAAAAACAACAT
>DNGG01000534.1:0-18546 GCA_003486675.1 Cyanobacteria bacterium UBA11372 | reverse complement strand
CGCATTAACGAAATCAAAAACAATATCCAGGAACTTAAAGTTCAGCGAACTAACAACGAACGGGAATACCTGCAAAACCTCAACAAAATTGACGAAATCAAAACCAAAATTAAAGACCTGGAAACCCAACAAATAAAACTGGCTCAACAAGAGCTAGAAAAATCGAACAATCAAACTAATCAAATTCAGGAAGTGAAACGCAGAATTGCTCAGCTAGAACTGCAATTATCTGGCGAAAGCAGAATTATTAGCCAATATGATGGCAAAATATTAGAAGTTAGCGCTGCTCCCGGTCAAGTTCTCAATCCTGGAATGCGTCTTGGATCGCTAGAAGCAGAAAACCCAAATGCAAAAATGGTCAGTCTTGTTTACTTAGCTGATAAAGATGGTAAACAAATTAAACCAGGCATGACCGTACAAGTTACTCCTAGTATAGTTAAACGCGAACGCTACGGCGGCATTGTAGGAAAAGTGACGCAAGTTTCCCCTTTCTTAGTCACCAATCAAGACATGTCGGCAATTATTGGTAACGAACAATTAGCAAACAACATCGCCGAAAGTGTTTCCCGTAGCGGTAGTGCGCCCGTGCAAGTTTATGTGGAATTGCAACAAGATCCAAATACTATTAGTGGTTACAAATGGTCTTCCTCCAATGGGCCACCCTTAAAAATTTCTTCTGGTACTACGGCACAAGTTAAAGTACAAATTGGGCAATTAGCGCCCATTTCTTACGTGATTCCGATTTTCAGATCTTTGACAGGGATTTATTAATGGGTAATAGGTAATGGGTAATGGGTAATGGGTAATGGGTAATGGGTAATAGGTAATAGAGAAAAATTTGAACGCTCGCCAATCACCAATTACCAATCACCAATTACCAATTAGCTATTACCAATCACCAATTACCAATTACCAATTACCAATTACCAATTACCAACTGAACTATGACTTTATCCTTCGTGAACAAATTATTACCAAAACGCCGCCCTCGCCGCGTCCGTACCCCGACACTTTTGCAAATGGAAGCAGTTGAATGCGGTGCGGCTGCTTTAGGAATTATTCTGGGTTATTATGGTCGAATTGAACCGCTTCCCGAACTGCGACGGGAGTGCGGAGTTTCGCGGGATGGTAGCAAAGCTTCTAATGTCCTTAAAGCAGCCCGACTTTATGGCATGGAAGCTAAAGGGTTTAAAAAGCCTTTTGAAGACCTAAAAACAGTTTGTCCTCCCTATATTGTTTTTTGGAATTTCAACCACTTTTTAGTAGTAGAAGGGTTTGGAAAAAATCGGGTTTACCTTAACGATCCGGCTTCAGGTCGAAGGACAGTTTCTTTAGAAGAATTTAGACAAGCTTATACCGGAGTAGTTCTAATTCTTGAGCCTGGAAAGGAGTTTAAGAAAGTTGGGAAAAAACAAAGCATTATCTCAACTTTAGGTTCGCGTTTGCAAAGTTCTAGGGGAGCGATCGCATTCTGTTTGATAGCCGGATTATTACTCACTATCCCCCGTCTAGCTGTCCCCGCATTTACTCAAGTTTTTATCGATGAAATACTCGTAGAAAACCGGACAGACTGGCTCAGACCTTTGATTTTGGTAATGCTATTTGCAGCGATCGCACAAGGTTTCCTCGCCAAAATGCGGCTTTTTTACCTGCGGCGACTTTTGCTAAAACTTTCTGTTTCCATGTCAGGACAATTTCTCTGGCACACTCTACGCTTACCAGTAGGATTTTATGCCCAACGCTTCGCGGGAGAAATTAGCAGCCGCAGTCAACTTAACGACAAAGTTGCAGATATCTTATCGGGAAAACTTGCCACTACAGTCATCGATGCGGTGATGATGGTTTTCTACGCTTTAATTATGTTCCTTTACGACTGGGTATTGACGAGCGTAGCTATTGCTTTTGCCGCCTTAAACTTCTTCTCATTGCAATCTTTATCCCGCAGCCGCGTCGATGCCAACACCAGACTTGCACAAGAAAGTGGGAAAGTTGGTGGAGTTGCAGTCGGTGGAATTCAATCAATTGAAACCGTCAAAGCCAGCGGTTTAGAATTTGACTTATTTTCCAAATTTGCCGGATACTATGCCAAAATGCTCAATGCTCAACAAGAATTAGCATTACCCACCCAAATCCTGTCAACATTACCCACATTTTTGACAGCTTTAGCCACAGCTTCAATCTTAATCATCGGTGGCTTTCGAGTCATGAACGGCGGTTTAAGTATCGGGATGCTCGTCGCTTATCAAACTCTCACCCAGCAATTTCTTGGACCAGTAAATAACCTCGTCAATTTCGGCAGTACCCTGCAAGAATTAGAAGCAGATTTAAACAGACTTGATGACGTACTGCAAAACCCCGTTGACTCGGAAGTAGAGCTGGTGAGCAGAGGTGCAGGTGAGCTGGTGAGCAGGGGAGCAGGGGAGCTGGTGAGCAGAGGTGCAGGTGAGCTGGTGACGAGGGGAGCAATTACCAATTACCGATTACCAATTACCAATTACCAATTACCAATTACCAATCACCAATTACCCTCATTTCAACTGGAAGGATATGTTGAATTACGCAATGTTAGCTTTGGTTACAGTCGCTTAGATCCACCTTTGATTGACAAGTTGAGCTTAACTTTAAAACCTGGTCAAAGAGTAGCCCTTGTAGGCGGTAGCGGTTCTGGAAAATCGACAGTTGCTAAACTCGTCACGGGACTTTATGCAGCTTGGGAAGGAGAAATTTTGTTTGATGGCGTTGTGCGATCGCATTATTCCCGCTCCATTCTCGCCAACTCAGTCGCAATGGTGGAGCAAGATATCTTTCTCTTCGCTGGAACAGTGCGGGAAAATCTCACCCTTTGGGATTCAACCGTACCAGAAATAGACTTAGTACAAGCTTGTATAGATGCAGCAATTCACGACCTAATTTTAAACATGCCAGGAGGATACGATGCTGTATTAAATGAAGGCGGAACAAACATGAGTGGAGGACAGCGCCAACGCTTAGAAATTGCCAGAGCTTTAGTCAGAAATCCGGCAATTTTAGTACTAGATGAAGCCACCAGTGCGTTAGATGCCGAAACAGAATTAATTATCGATCGAAACCTGCGAAGACGAGGTTGCACCTGCATCGTAGTCGCTCACCGTCTCAGCACAATTCGCGATTGCGATGAAATTATTGTCCTCGAACGAGGCAAAGTTATCCAGCGAGGAACTCATGAAGAATTACGCCAACAAGAAGGAACTTACGCTCGCTTACTCGGCACAATGGAAGGTTGAAAGAAAGCTATGTTTAGATTTTGTACTTGCCCGTTCACCCGCCAGGGAATTAATTCCCTGGCTAATAGCAAAAGTCCTCTCAAGAGGACTCCAAGATTATTCGCTTACTCGGCACAATGGAAGGATGAAAAGAATGGCACACTTCTACGCGCAGAAACGGGAGGCAGAGCCTCCCTAACTCGTTCCCAGGCTCAGCCTGGGAACGAGATTGTAGAGGCTCTGCCTCGCTTAAGGGAAACGGGAGGCAGAGCCTCCCTAACTCGTTCCCAGGCTCAGCCTGGGAACGAGATCGTAGAGGCTCTGCCTCGGTTATCTTTCGTAGAGGCTCTGCCTCGGTTATATTTCCTCTGCGTCTTTTGCGGTTCATTAAAAATATTCTTCACAACTCAAATATATGGTTAACCTAATCCAAAAAACCAATCAAATCAAAGGCAACGAACTACTACTATTAAACGATCCGCAAAAAGTGTGGTTAGTTCAATCTGGTTCCTTAGCCGTTTTTACAACCTTATTTGAAGGCTCGGAACCAAAAGGAAGTCGCCGCTATTTATTCAGTGTAAATGCAGGCGAAGCATTATTTGGTGCAACTCCTAAACAGCAACGCGGTATTCTAGCCGTAGCACTGGAAGAAACAGAATTATTCACCCTAGAATTTGACGAATTGACAGTAGGTGATGGAGAAGCGATCGCTCTCATACAAACTTGGATACACCATCTAGGAAAATCCCTCATCGCACACAATTTAACCACACCAGATAACCCAATACAAACAGATGGAGAGCAATACCTGTATTTGCAAAAAGGACAAGCCTTACAAACCGATCCAGAAACCGTTACCTGGGTAAAATTACAACAAGGCGAAACCTCTTGGATGGGTATCGAACAACTAAAATTAAACCCAACTTCACCAATATTTCCCCTAGCACCCGGAATGTGGCTGCAAGCAGAAGAAGAAGTTGAACTGCAACTGGTAACTCAAAACCAACAATATGACCAATTACCAATTACCAATTACCAATTACCGCTCGCCCAATTACACGACTTTTTCTCTCACTACTTAAACTTACTAATAGAGCGGGAAAAAGCAGCACAATGGAGGCAATTTCAACAGCGGGAAAATCTTAACTTTCAAATAGCTTCAACTGCTTTAGGAGAGTTAACGGGAGTATTGCACCCTCGCAAAACCGAGATATTTGAACAAGGAACGCCGCTATTAATTGCTGCTGGCGCGGTAGGTAGAGCGATGGGAATTACAATATATCCTCCCGCGCAATCGGAAGATCTTAGTCGAGTGAAAGATCCGTTGGAAGCGATCGCGCGCGCATCCCAATTTCGCACCCGTCGCGTATTGCTCGTAGGAGATTGGTGGAAACGGGAATATGGCGCTTTATTAGCTTACACCCGCGAGGAGCAAAGGCCAGTTGCATTATTACCAGAAAAAGGCGATCGCTATATTTTATTTGACCCCGTTGAGCGAACTCGAACGCGAGTCACACTAGCGATCGCACAGACGCTTTCACCAGAAAGTTTCATGTTCTATCGACCTTTACCGCCATTTGTGCATCACGCCGCCGAACTGTTTCGATTTGGAACTAGGGGTTATGAAAAAAATATTATCGCCGTAATTGTACTGGGATTATTAGGAACGTTGTTAGGGATGGTGACGCCGCAAGCGACGGCGATATTAGTAAACGATGCCATTCCTGATAGCGATCGCATCTTATTATGGCAAATTGGATTGGTGCTAATTGCTACATCCATTGGCAAATCTGCATTTGGCATGGCTCAGGCAATTCTGTCACTGCGGGTAGAAAACGCCGCCGATAGTTCCTTACAGCCTGCGGTTTGGGATCGACTGTTAAAATTAAAACCAGCATTTTTCCGTAGCTACTCTTCAGGTGATTTGTTAACTCGTTTAATGGCAGTCAGCCAAATTCGCAGTCAACTTAGCGGCGCAACGCAACGCACATTATTAAGTGCAGTATTTTCCCTGCTGAACTTGGGACTGATGTTTTTTTACAGTTGGCAACTCGCCTTAGTGGGAATCGGTTTAACTCTAATAGCGGTTATTGTTACGGTAGTATCAAGCACACTTTTGGTACGCAAAGAACGACAGCAGGAAGCAGGCGATGGGGAAATTAACGGACTGACAATAGAACTAATTAATGGAGTATCAAAGTTGCGAGTATCCGCAGCAGAAGGGCGAGCATTTGCAGCTTGGGCAAAAAAATACAGCCACCACATCAAACTAAAAGCTGATATTAAACGCATTGATGACAGCGTTTCCGTGTTTAACGAAGCGCTACCTTTAGTAAGTTCTATCCTGCTATTTTGGTTTGCGATTTTGTTTATCCAAATGGCGCAAGCAAAAGAAGAGAGCGGACTAAATATGGGTACATTTTTGGCATTCAATTCAGCATTTGGGACTTTTATTGCTGGCGTAACTGACTTAAGTAATACCGTGACTGATATCTTAGGAATTGTACCTTTGTGGGAGCGAGCCAAACCTATTGTGCAAGGTACGCCGGAATCTGACCCAACTAAAGCCGATCCCGGTCGATTAACAGGTAAAATTGTTTTAGATCGCGTTATCTTCCGCTACCGAGAAGATGGGCCTTTAATCCTCAATGATGTCACCATCCATGCAGAATCAGGGGAGTTTATTGCAATAGTTGGCCCATCGGGTAGTGGAAAATCAACAGTATTTCGCCTGTTATTGGGATTTGAAACCCCTGCAAGTGGAACTATTTATTACGATGGTCAAGATTTAGCAGGATTAGACGTTCAAGCAGTAAGACGCCAATTAGGAGTAGTGTTGCAAAACGGTCGAATTAATTCTGGTTCAATGTTTGACAATATTACTTGCGGCGCGTTGGTAACATTAGATGAAGCATGGGAAGCCGCGCGAATGGCAGGGTTAGCTGCTGATATCGAACAAATGCCGATGGGAATGCACACAGTTATTAGCGAAGGTGGTACGAATCTTTCTGGAGGACAAAGACAGCGGTTATTAATTGCCCGTGCGATGGTTGTTAAGCCAAAGATTATCCTGATGGATGAAGCTACCAGCGCTTTGGATAATCGCACGCAAGCTATTGTTACTGAAAGTTTAGATAAGTTGAATGCTACCAGAGTAGTTATCGCCCACCGACTGAGTACAATTCGCAATGCCGATCGGATTTATGTGATTGAATCCGGGCGATTGGTGGAGGTAGGTTCGTTTGAAGAACTGGTCAATCAAGGTGGGTTATTTGCTCGATTAGTGGCGCGACAGTTGGAGTAATATAAAAATAATGATTCAAACAACTTTCTCTTTCTTCTCTTTCTCTGCGTCCTCTGCGCCTCTGCGGTTCGTTTAAAAAAAGTTATGAAAATTTTCGCACTCAGATTGAAGCCAGAACAAGATTTGAAAAAAAGTCTGAAAAACTTTGTTCTTACCAACAATATTGAGGCCGGATTTATATTAACCGCCGTCGGTAGCCTCCAACAGGCAACAATTAGATTCGCCAATCAAAATGAAAGTCATGTCTTGCTTGGTAAATTCGAGATAGTTTCTCTAGTTGGTACTCTTTCAGTTAACGGAATTCATTTACATATTTCCATTGCTGATTCAGAAGGGATAACTAGGGGAGGGCATTTAGTTGATGGTTGTTTGATTTATACAACGGCTGAGATTGTTATAGGAGAAAGCGAAGATTTAATCTTTTCAAGAGAAGTAGACAAGCAAACTGGCTATCTAGAATTAGCAATTTATCAAAAATCATAATTTATATTATCTTAATATTCTGCTTTGAATCTTTTTAAGAAATTGGGACTTACGCACGACGGGGCCAAAAGCCGGGTAACTTGGCAGCGATGTAGAGACGTTACATGTAACGTCTCTACATCAAAACGATTTTTCAGGTGAAACCCGGATGGGTGCGCGTAATTCCTGGAAATTTGATCAATTTTTTCTTTTCGCGGTCTATCACTGCATAAACACATCCCCGTTACACCCATTAGATAAATAGAAGAGGTTAGACTTCTTGCATAAGAGCCTTGAAATAAATTTCAGGCTGTAGAAATTGACATGTCAATCTCTACTTAAACCGATTTTAAAGGGTTAGAAGATTTGTTTAAGTTAGCAAAGAAGTCTAATTGCGGCAATTGCTGAAGCGCTTGCACTAGATCGGTAGCAACCAAAAGCGAACTACTCGCCAACTCGCCTTGAGCAGTTGGTAACAGCAGTTTGCCCGAAGAACCACAACTAAAGGAGTACTTAACATGGCAATTATTAACGGCACTGCCAACAACGATTCTTTGATCGGACTTGAAGAAGATGACGAAATTTTTGGCTTGGCAGGAAACGATACCCTCAAAGGTGGCGGTGGCGATGACAGCATCGACGGTGCAGAGGGAGATGACCGTATCTTCGGGGGTAGCGGTCATGACCTCCTTTTCGGTGGAGCGGGTAACGATACCCTCAACGGTGAAAATGGGGATGACACTTTCAGCGGTGGATCGGGCAACGATCTGATCTTCGGGGACAGCGGCAATGATTATCTCCTGGGTGGATCGGGCAACGATATCCTCTACGGTGGAGATGGGGATGACTTGCTCAGCGGTGGATCTGGCAGCGATCGCATCTTCGGTAACACCGGCAATGATAATCTGCTGGGTGGAACAGGTACTGACAGTCTCTACGGTGCAGATGGCGATGACACACTGAGCGGTGGAGATGGCAATGACTTGCTCAGCGCTGGTAGCGGCGATGACAGTCTGGGCGGTGGAAATGACAATGACATCCTCAGCGGTGGCAGCGGCGATGACGCTCTGAGCGCTGGAGATGGCAATGACTTCCTCAGCGGTGGCAGTGGCGATGACTTCCTCGCCGGTGAAGCGGGCAATGACTACCTCGACGGGGGTAGCGGCGATGACATTTTCGACGGTGGAGATGGCAATGACACCATCGTCGGCAGCGGCGGCGATGACAACCTCTCCGGTGGAAATGACAATGACATACTCCTCTCTGGCAGCGGCAATGACATCCTCTATGGTGAAGCGGGCAATGACACTCTCCAGGGTGGAGGGGATGATAACTTGATCGATGGTGGTAGTGGCGATGATTTCCTCAACGGTGGCAGTGGCAACGATCTTCTTTTGGGAGATGGCGACATTGCTGCTACGCTTCCTGGTGACACGCTTCCTGGAGCGGGGAATGACATCCTCTACGGTGCAAACGGCGATGACGAACTCGAAGGTGGAGCGGGTAACGACATCCTCAGTGGAGAAAATGGCATTGACACCCTGACTGGCGGTATTGGTGCTGATACCATGAGCTTTGTTTTGCCAACTGAAGGCATTGATATCGTTACAGACTTTGCGATCGCTGAAGATAAAATAGTTGTCTCGGCTAATGGTTTCGCTGGTGGGTTAGTGGCAGGGGTTGCGATCGCACCTGAGCAGTTTGTTATTGGTTCGTCAGCAGTGGAGGCATCAAATCGTTTTGTCTACAACACCGCTAATGGTGCGCTGTTTTTTGACGTAGATGGTACGGGTGCGATCGCGCCAGTTCAAATAGCGACGCTATTAACCGTTCCCGCCTTGACAAATAACGACATTTTTGTCAGCTAATACCAATTTCCCTTGAAAATGCCACACATGAGTAGGGGCGGTACCCCCGTGTCCGCCCCCTATGTATAGTGGGTTGACGGGAAAACCGTATAAAGCCACAAAATCAGAACCCTATACAATAAACCCGGTTTTTTGGAAAAACCGGGTTTCTGTTTGATTCCAGTTCAAAAATGTTGATCGCAGATGAATGTCCGTTGCAGAAATATTATTATCGTTTAATGATATCGGGTAACCACAACAAAATTAGCAATATTAAGCATACTACAACTAAGCCGACGCTAAATTGTATAGTGTTATCCATGTCTGACGATTGCTGCATAATATAGAGCGGTTTTAACATAGCAAAATTATCCTTTAAGTTGAGAGCGATCGCCTGTATAACACTCCTCTAACCTTCAATTAAGAATTTCACCGACTCTCTACTTTCTTTAAGAGCAGTCAAGTAGGGAGCCATCCTTTTTTTGACGAAATTCGCCATAGAATCTCGCTTAACTGATACAGCACAACTGCAATTGATAATGTTAGCTTTTGCTTGCAGTTGAATCGCCTTAACAAGTAAAGGAATAAATCGTGCCATTTTTTGCAGATCCGGCCTCAGAAAACCGCAGGTGTAGCGAATGGTGTCGGGTGCAATGCGATGGGTTATCATCCATCCTACTACTTGTCCTTGGTAACGCAAACCCAAACTGTTTAGAGGTTCCAATTTTTCTTCATGTTTAAAAGGAATCAAAGTTGTTGGAATCCAAGCCGATATTTCTTGCTCTTTGTCAAGCGCTAGCCGCTCGTATTGAGTAATTTCTTTCCAAGGAAAGATGCTGTAAGAATCTGGAATTTCTGTTCTTTTCATCCAGGGAGCATTAATGATTTTATCTATGGTAGATTGGCACACTAACATTCGAGGTGCAGGCGGCGTCCAATTGCGCTTTTGCAGAAGACGTTCCAACGCAACGGTTGTTGGTTGACCGGAGGTGTAAATCAATTTTGCACTGGTGCAACCTTGGGAAATTAACTCTTTTTCCAAGTAATTCAAAAGCTCTGTGCCAATTCCTTGACAACGATAGTTTGGTTCTACAAAAATAGAAAATACTAGAGCAGAATTACTGTCAGGTAGAATCTGTGCCAAGGCTAAACCAATAGGTTTATTCGAGTCGGAAGCTGCGATCGCTATTAAAGAATCTCCTGGTTTTAAAGCTGCCAACAGAGGACGAAATAGAGAAAAGGTAAATCGCTGATACGGCAATGCTGTAAAAGCATTATCTAGCCTATTAAAAGTATACATTCTTATCTCCTGTTAATGTATAGCTGACATTCAATTCAAGAGCGATTAAGATTTTATTAAAAATCTTAACTAGACTAGAGACAAAGAAAGTTATGAAAAAATCCTTTCCTTGTCTCTCGCAGTTCTACAAGCCCTTAAAAGTTACAAATTATTATTTAGAATCATCTCTGGGCTTATCACCACCACCAGCTACAGTTTCTAGTTCCTCATCTTTTAACTCGCCAGAACTCGGGTTGTTGGTTTGGATATTAATCCAATCTTCCACTTCAGAGTAAGTGAAATTGTATCCCTTTTCTTGACCTAGCTGGACTGCTGTATTCACGATTGTTTCCCGGTCGGTTACCGATTGAAAGCGCTGTTGCAAAGCCGGATCTGACACTACTTCTTGGTAAAACCGATCCAAAGTTGCACTAGACATTAGATCTCTCCTTTGATATTCAAGTGAGTTTTTTCAAGTTGGTTTCTACTAAAACTTTCAGTCAACTCACATCTTGCACCTACCTACTCACCCGCCGTGGAATCAATTCCCGGGCTGTAGAGACGTTACATGTAACGTCTCTACAAGTCCATTGAAATGGACTGAAATCTATAGCAAGTATTTAGTCCTCTTGAGAGGACTTTTGCTATTAGCCAGGGAATTGATTCCCTGGCGGGTAAGCGGGTAGGTGCAAGATCTGAGGTCAACCAACTCTTCTACTTATCTAATGGGTGCAACCTGAATAAGTTTATGCAGGTGTTGGGAAAAATCCCGAAAAAAAATCCAAAAGCCTCTATATAACAATTACAGATATTTGCACATCTATTTAAAGACAGATCTTATTATGACTGACGCGCGACGATCCTAGAAACCCGGTAACTTGGCAGCGATGTAGAGACGTTACATGTAACGTCTCTACATCAAAACGATTTTTCTCGCGAAACCCGGTTTCTTTCCCCACTCGCTGCATAAATCAGGTCACGCTTCACCCATTAGATCAACAACAGGAGCGAACCAGATAGTTAGAAACTCTAAGTCTAACTACTCCTTTCCTTTGTTTATCTACACAAACTGTATTTACCTATGCTAAACAAACACTTCAATTTCAACAATTTCAAATTAGCTAAAAAGCTAACTCTTTTACTGTCGTTCGTATTTATAGTGGGAATTATTCTGAGCGGTTTAGCTTTGGCTAGCATTTTGAATTACAAAGCTCAAAATGAAATCAGCACAAAAGCTTTGTTGCTGAGCGAAACGATAAACTCTATCCGGAAATACACAAGTACTGAAGTAGCGCCGGAATTGACTACCCGCTCAACGCCAGATGAGTTTTTAGCACAGACTATCCCTTCTTATTCGGTGCGTAAAATCTTTGAAAATCTGCAAAAGAGCGACGATCTGTATCGGGGATTTTACTATAAATCTGCCATGCTAAATCCCTCTAATCTTCAGGATAAGGCAGATGCTTTTGAAACAGCGATTGTCGAACAATTCCGGCAAAATCAAACTCTCAAAGAATTGCAAGGATTTCGTGGAGTAGGAAATCAAGATTTTTTCTATATTGCTCGTCCCTTATCCCTGACTGAATCTAGTTGTTTGAGATGTCACGGGACACCAGAGTTTGCACCTAAAAAGATGATTGAAATTTATGGGACAACTAATGGATTTAACTGGCCTTTAAATGAAGTTATCGGCACTCAGATTGTTTCTGTTCCAGCCAGTCAAATTTTGCAAAATGCGCGTCAATCGTTTGTTTTAGTGATGGGAGTTGTAGCTATAGTCTTTGCCGTAACAATACTGATAACTAACCTTTGGTTGAAACTATTTATTGTTCGACCGATCAAGAAGATTGCCCAAGTTGCGGAAGCAGTCAGTACTGGCGATATGGAGGCTGAATTTGAAAAAGTATCGAACGATGAAGTAGGAAATTTAGCAGAAGCATTTACCCGCATGAAGCTGAGTTTAGCAATGGCAATTAAGAGATTCGATCGGTATCGAATTCAAAGTCGCGATCGCATTGATTTTGGCGATGAAAGAACGATTAATTGAGCGCTGGTTAGAAGTAGGGAGGTGCAACCTCCCTTAACTCGTTTCCAGGTTGAAGTTTATAAAGTACACAGAAATTATCTAGGCTGCCTCCACTTTTGCCACCAGTACAATTCCCCCCCTGCGACGGCATCCAGTTGCATGTCCGACAACTCGCCTGAAGCACTTGACTGGTTATCCATTGACTCCAGCCACTCTTCAGTTTCGCTAGGAGTAAAACTGTAACCTTTTTCGTTACCAAGCTCTACCATCTTATTCACTAAGCTCTCCCGATCTGTTATCTCTTGAAGCTGCTGTTGCAGATTTGTATCTTGTGATATGTCTTGGACAAACTGATTGAGAATTGCGCTAGACATGGGATTTCTCCTTTGATTTTCAAGTGAGTTTTTTCGAGTTGGTTTATACCAAAACTTCAGCCAACCAGCTCTTCTATTTATCTAATGGGTAGGAGTGCGATCGCTTTATGCAGGTGTTGGGTAAGTTGAGGCTAAAAATTCCCAAATAAGTACAAAAGCTTCCCCAATAGCTTCTAAATAGCTTACACATCTACCCAAAGAGAAGCGATCAGCACCATTGTTGATTTCAAGGACTGTCAATGCACCTACCGGGGGGGAAAGCGCATAAACCAATCTGTTCCTACTGTACCGGCTCCTCCTGCACTGGCTCCTCCTGCAACAGCCTCTAATTGCTCCTCGGACAACTCGCCTGAAGCACCTGACTGGTTAGCCATCGACTCCAGCCACTCTTCAGTTTCGCTAGGAGTAAAACTGTAACCTTTTTCGTTACCAAGCTCTACCATTTTATTCACTAAGCTCTCCCGATTCGTTGCCTCTTGAAGTTGCTGTTGCAGATTTGTATCTTGTGATATGTCTTGGACAAACTGATTGAGAATTGCACTAGACATGAGATTTTTCCTTTGATTTTCAAGTGAGTTTTTTCGAGTTGGTTTTTACCAAAACTTCAGCCAACCAACTCTTCTATTTATGTAATGGGTAGGAGCGCGATCGCTTTATGCAAGTGTTGGACAAAAAATCCTCATAGCGATCGCAAGTAGTTAATCAGTCGCATTGGGATGTGCGGTTTCAAACTCTGAGGCACTGAGCCGGTGATTGTAATAACAGGTATTTTTTTGCTATCAACACCACCGGCGATCGCATCGAGTTCCGAGTCGTTTAATTCTTGGTTTGTTGAGTTTTCTGGCTCGATTGCAGTGATTTTTGCTTCTTGACCAAATGAATTGTTGCTTTCCACGAGATGTTTTCTCCTTTTATAGTCCGCTGCGTTGCTACCACAACTTCGGTCAACTACTTATCTAATGGGTGGAAGCGCGATCGCTTTATGCAGGTGTTGGGCAAGTTGAGGCTAAAATCCCCAAAAAAATACAAAAGCATCAAGCTAAGCTTTCAACAACCTCGCGCATCTATCCAAAGAGAGATTTTATATGTTCAGCTCTGACACCAAGGGAGGTGGAACCTCCCATCACTCGTTCCCTGCTTTCACCTGGGAACGAAGATCTAATGGTTTGTAGTAAGCGCTTAAGCGCTGATAGTGGCACTAAAGTGCCTACTACGAACTAAAATTTGTGACATTTAAGATTTCAGTCCATTTTAATGGACTTAAGCTATTAGCCCGGAAATTGATTTCCGGGCGGTTTATCGGGCAGAAAATAACCTTAATGAGGAATTTTAATCCGCTTTCTAAACTCTTCCACCCGCCTCGCATCCGGAATTTCTGCCGCCAGTGCTTCCACCAATTGCACGGGTGTCAAATACGGAGATTGAGCCAAAGTCTCTTCCAATATAAACATAGCCATCGGCCCGACACAACGGCTGAGTTCTTGCCGACAATGCTCTAGAAATTTTGGGTTTAAAAGTGCAGATCGCGAGCCTATATCCGTCCCAGAAATATTAACTTTCTCAGCTTTGGCAGGAATTTGGATGCTCTTGATAAACTCTGCCGCTCTTTTTGGGTTGGGAATTTCCGCCGCCAAAGCTTCCACCAATTGCACAGCCGTCAAATGCGGGGATTGGTTTAAAATTTCTTCCAACAGTAAATTAGCCATCGGCCCCATACAACGAGTCAATTCTTGCCGACAACGATCTAAAAATTCTGGCTTTAGAGACTCTTGGCAAGGCGGGTTGGAGGGAGCGATATCTAGCCCTAACCGCGCCGTATTCGGATGGGTAATTTCTGCTTTTAATTGCGGTTGAATAGGTTGACTAATTCTTCTCTCCCCAGAAACATCTATTTCCGTCCTTTTCCTCAGCTTATTTGCCCGTTGCTCCAACAGTTTAAACTCATCCGACTCTACAATTTCAGCTAACTCGCGCTCCTTCTTAGCTTTATCAATGTTAATTTCCACCTTTTTCAGTGGGAAATCCGCCCTCGGAATCTGGGGTAAAATAACTGGTTCGAGATCGGCTATAACTTCTTTAGCTGACTGATATCGCTGTTTGCGTTTCTCCGCCAGCATTTTATCTAGTATTTTAGTCAGATTATCGCTGATATTAATATAGGAATGCCATTGCCACTCCAGGGATTCATCGACTAACAAATCTGGTCTTTTCCCAGTTAAAAGCACGACGGCGCAAACACCCAGCGCGTAAAGATCGCTACAAGGATAGCAGTGTCCCAAACGGATTTGTTCTGGTGGAGCATAACCGTATTTTCCCACAATCGAAGCTTGAGCATAATGGTTTTGAGCATTGAGATCGCTAGATTCGATTTTGGCGATCGCTTCCTTAACCAACCCAAAATCAATTAGCACAGGTTGCGCTTGACGATCGGGAAGCATCACATTTTCTAAAGAAATATCCCGATGAATAATATTGAGATGATGCAGATAATCTAGAACTGGCAACAAATCTTTTAACCACTGCGTAACTTCCGCTTCAGAAAACGACTGACCTTGCTGTTGGCGCTCTAACAATAGTTGAGAGTAAGTTTTACCATCAATATATTGCTGCACTAGAAACAGCCGTTCTTGCGCTGCGAACCAAGCCAAAAATTTAGGTATTTGGGGATGATTTATCTGATATAATATTCTAGCTTCGCGCTCGAATAATTCGCGGGATTTGTTAACTGTATATTCCGCTCTGCTTACAGGTACAAATTCTTTCAAAACACAAGCATCGCCAAAGCGCTGGGTGTCAGAGGCTAAATATGTTCGTCCGAAGCTTCCTCGTCCGAGAACTTTCTGAATTTGATACCGATTTTCGATCAAAGTGCCAGGGGTAATTTCTGCTAGCATGACTGCGTTGCTCGAAGGCTAACTGAGATATTTATATTTTGTACGTTTAACGGCTCCACGAGTGCGCCAGAAACCCGGTTTTTTCAAAAAACTGGGTTTGTGATGCCGCTTCGAGATCTGTAGGTTAGCTTGCCAAATAGACTTCGACCATATCTCTTGTGGGGTGGGCATCCTGCCTGCCCTTGAGTTGATTTTTTGGAGATGTATATTTATCTAATGGGTGGAATCATAGTTGATTTATGCAGCGATCGCTTTCCATCACAGCTAAAATTTGCTCAAATCCATAGTCTAAGCCAGTAACCTTGTACCTATTGCTACCAAGCCATCATCCGTAGCAGAGGCAAACTGTGCCCGAAGCGATATGCAGACTCAAAGCTCCGCTTTCCGCACGATGCTGCATATCGCTGCATAAACAGACTTCCGTTCCACCCATTACACAAACAGAACAGGAGAAAACTTATGTCAAGCGAGAAAAAAAGCCCCAACACCAGCGCTCGAAGCAATTGGGCGAAGCGGATATGCCTGGAGGCACGCTTGCGCGATCGCCTTTGGGCGAATCGCATCTTCGCCAAATCGATGTGGAATTTCGAGCAAATCCGCAAAAACTCGCCAATTTAATCAAATGTTTCCTTATTGCATCTATCCAAAGATAGAGTATATATTCAGCTAAAATCTCTCCTTGGGTAGATAACTAAATTTGAAATATTGATAATCTGCACACAAACAGGTGAGTATCGAACAGCATGAAACAGCCTCTACTCCGCTTTTGGCTTGTTAACAGCAGTATCCTCTTTTATCTGTTGTATTCCAACTCAACAACTGCACAAATTGTCCCGGATGCAACGTTACCAGTCAATTCCAGCGTGACGCAACAGGGGAATACCAGCGTTATTGAAGGAGGAACAACAGCAGGGACGAATTTGTTCCACAGCTTTAAAGATTTTTCCGTCCCTAATGGTGCAGAGGCTTTCTTTAACAATGCGCTAGATATTCAAAATATTTTCAGCCGTGTTACTGGGGGGAATATTTCTAATATTGATGGATTGATTCGAGCCAACGGTGTTGCTAATTTATTTTTGATTAATCCGAATGGAATTATTTTTGGGCCAAATGCCAGATTGAATATTGGCGGTTCTTTTTTGGCGAGTACGGCGAGTAGTATTAGGTTTGCCGATGGGATTGAGTTCAGTGCTACTAATACTAATGCGCCACCTTTGCTGACAATTAATTTGCCGATTGGGTTGCAATTTGGCAGCAATAGCTCTGGTTTAAATGGTGCGATCGCTGTCCAAGGTGCGGGTCATAATTTGAGTATCGACTCAGACACATTAGTAATTATTAGAGATAATAGGCCGGTCGGTCTTGGGATACTACCCAATCAAACTTTAGCCCTTATTGGCGGTGACGTAATGCTGGATGGGGGAAATTTGACAGCCTCCTCTGGACGAATTGAACTAGGAAGTGTAGCACCAGGGAGTTTAGTTACTCTTATCCCAACAAATTCAGGTTGGCAATTGGGATATGAAGGAGTGCAGAATTTCCAGGATATTAGTCTTACAAATGCAGCTTCAGTGGATGCCAGTGGCAGTGGAGGTGGAAGTATTCAAGTGCAGGGACGGCGCGTGACTCTTACCGATGGTGCGGCAATTTTGTCCCTCACAGAGGGTAGCAATTCAGGAGGAAACCTAATTGTACGTGCCTCGGAGTCAGTGGAAGTGATTGGCGAGTTAGCAAACGGTCAGTTTGCCAGTACTTTGGCTACAGATACCCAGCCTCCAGGATCGGGAAATGGCAGCGATATGACGATTGAAACAGGAAGGTTAACCGTTCGGGATGGGGCACAGATAAGTGCTGCTAATTTTGGACAAGGTAAAGCAGGAACTATAACGGTAAAAGCCACCAATTCTGTTGAAGTGATTGGGACATCAGCCGATATTCAGTCTGGAAGCAGTTTGTTTACTTCAGTATTCGGAGACTCAGTAAACAATGGGGGCGATTTGACGATAGAAACTCAAAGGTTGCTAGTCCAGGATGGCGGAAGGATAGTCAGCGCTACTTTTGGGCGGAGTAAGGCGGGAAACCTGACGATAAAAGCAACCAATTCTGTCGAAGTGATTGGCAGATCGTCTGACGGTAACTTAGTCAGTGCTTTGGCTGCTTCAGCCGAAGCAAACTCAACAGGAGATGGTGGCAATTTGACCGTTGAAACGGAACGGTTAAGTGTTCGGGATGGGGCGTTTATAAGCGCCGATACCTTGGGGCAAGGTAAAGCGGGAACTCTGGAGGTAAAAGCCACCAATTCGGTCGAAGTAATTGGCACATCACCCGATGGTCAGTCTCCCAGCAGCTTGAGTGCTGGAGCCTTTCCAGGCTCAACGGGTGATGCAGGCGATGTAAGGATTGAAACGGGACAGTTAGTTATCCGGGATGGGGCAAATATAGGCGCTTTTACTGCTGGGCAAGGTAAAGCGGGAACTTTAACGATACGGGCAAGGGATTCCATAGAAGTGATTGGCACTACAGCCGATATTAAGGCTCCTAGCGGCATTACTACCTTTACTGGCTCAACAGGAGATGGGGGAGATTTGATAATTGAAACGAGACGGTTGATTGTCCGGGATGGAGCGCAGATAGGCGCTGGTACCTTTGGAGCGGGTAAGGCGGGAACTTTGGCAGTAAAAGCAACCGATTCTGTCGAATTGATTGGCACTTCCGCTGACGGTAAGGGTGCCAGTGGCTTATTTGCTAACGCCCAGCCAAATTCAACAGGAGCTGGGAACGATTTGACTATCGAAACGGGACGGTTAATCGTTCGAGATCGCGCAGCGGTAGCTGTAGACAGCGGCGGAACTGGAAAAGCAGGAACGCTTCGGGTTTTTGCTGATTCGATCCAGCTTTCTAACCAAGCTTCTCTGGATGCAAATACTACAGCAGGGGGTGGCAGCATCGACTTGCGCGCCCCCACCATCACCTTACGCAATAGCAGTATCACCACCAACGCCACTGGAGGAAAAAGCGGCGGCGATATCATCATCGGTTCGCAATTCTTGCAGTTGCGCGACAACAGCACTATCACCACCAACGCAAAAGGCATCGAAGTCAAAGGCGGCAACATCAC
>DNGG01000441.1:19489-25166 GCA_003486675.1 Cyanobacteria bacterium UBA11372 | reverse complement strand
GCTGTACCTCACTCATAGTGCAATCTGCTGTAATAGTGGTGGCGGTGCGTAAGCGTTGCGTAACGCACCCTACGTAAGTCGTGAAGGGTTATCTTCTGTTCAAGGCAGTCTGAATTTGATCGAACATCGCCCCATCGGCAAAGAATTTTCTTTGCACTGCATCCCAACCGCCTAAATCATTGATGGTAAACAATCTGCTAACTGTGGCAAAACTCCGATTAGCTGCTCCGGCAGCTGCCGCATTCACAGGTCGAAAACCTACCGCAGCAAATTCTCGTTGCGCTTCAGGCGTGTAAAGGTATCTGACAAAAGCTTCTGCTACCCGACGAGTGCCATGTTTGTCTACGTTTCTATCAACAACAGCCACCGGATTGTCAATCGAAATATTCACTTGAGGAATCACATAGGGTTCGGTTTCGCCCCGCAGTCTCGCTAAGAGAATTTCGTTTTCGTAGTTGATTAGCACATCGCCTTGCCCTTGTTTGTAGAAAGCGTCTGACGCTTCGCGGGCATCTCTGGGAAGCAGCGGTACGTTGCGATAAACTTGGGTGACAAAGTTACGCGCTGCTTGTTCATTTCCTCCACTTCTAGTTACAGAACCCCATAAAGCTAAGAAATTCCAACGAGCTACACCGGAAGTTTTAGGATTAGCAGTAATTACCTTGACATCATTTCTGGCTAAATCGTTCCAACTTTGGATGCGTTTGGGATTGCCAGGTTTGGTTACTAAAGCTACAACCGATCTGCTAACAGTCCCATTATTGGGAACTTCTCGTTCCCAACCCGGTTGAATTAAACCCGCTTGTTGGATGCGACTGGTATCGAAAGCAAGCGCCAGGTGTACGATATCAGCTTCTAACCCATCAATCACCGCACGAGTTTGGGAACCAGAACCGCCATAACTTTGGCTAAACCTGACGTTCTGTCCGTTATTTTCTCGTCTCCACTTAGCTACAAAAGCTGGAATAATTCGGTCGTAGGCGGCTTTGGTGACAGCAAAAGAAACTAGGGTCAGTTGTACTTCTCCCGGTTGTTGACTTCTGACAGGTTGAGCAATTAACCAACTCAAACCCAAACCAACGGCAAAAAGTAAAACAAAAACTCTAAACAGGGCTGATTTCAGATTCTTGGCTGACGGAAGAGTCTTTTTCCAGAAGGGAAACCAGTCCTTCTGTTTCAGACGGCGATACCACATTGACTAAAGTACCTCTTGTTTGATTTTCAGGTAAATTGAGCGCAGTTTTCTGGAGAAAGCAGCTAGTGCAATCCCACAGAATTTGCCCTGATGATTTATGGCTTTAATTGCTTTGGTAAAAATTACCAATGGCAATCTGGAGAGACTTTTTTGCCAAATTTTGGGCGAGCGCATTCAGTTTGCGATCGCGAAGTCTCTCTACTCTATGTAAGAGATTACACCTTTAACTCCTTTATGTCGATCAATTTACCGTATATTTTTTATGTTTCGGTTGAGGGCGAGGATTAAAAATATCATAAAGATTTAATTTTTTACTAACTTGTCTTGAAGCAAAGACCGTGTTATTATAGATAATTTTATTAACTACTAAACCCCTACCAATTCACCGTAGATTTGAAAAATTGTGGATGTAGGAATTCTCAATCTCAGTCATGGTTGTGCGCTTTCAACTTGGGAGCCGCATCCTTGCCAGATCGGGTAAGTCGCTCGGCAAATCGGATTTTTGATCTAAAAGTCTTGCCATCTCTGACTGACTGTGCCATACTCCTAAGTTATTAACGTTAAATACGGTATGTCTACCGAATTACCGTAAATTACAGGTAGGAGCATTATGCAGCACCTTAATTTACTTTGGTTTATGCCCAAGCCGATGGCAGCGTCCAACTCGATAAAGAGACTAACCCTGACCAGAGCCTGAAACAATATTGGTGGGATTTAGTTGCTGTGGTTCAAGTGAGTTAACCTGCGAGTTTGGTATCTCCTCAACATGCCTGTAGCAGGTGGTTTTTCATTTTCCATCTGCTACTTACCTGTTTAATCACGAATAAACTATTTCTAAACGCAGACTTGCGAAGCCAGATCGTGGGGTAATTATTCGGCGCGATCGCACCGCCAAACCTTGGCGATTTGGAGTAAAAATTCAAATACCGTAACTCCTATGAAACTCTACTACCTAACACTGAATAATTCAGAAGAAGCGAGCCAGATTGGTCGGGCGCTGCTAGAAAAAAAGCTGGCAGTGTGCGTCAATTGGTTTCCCATTACTTGCGCCTATCGGTGGGAAGGGAAAATCACAGAGGAACCTGAAGTGGTAATGATCGTTAAGACTCAAGTAGGTTATCGAGTTGCCATCGAACAGTTAATTCGCCAGCACGTTACCTATACGAATTTCATCGCAGAGATTACTCCAACCAACGTCAATCAGGGCTTTCTAGATTGGTTGAATGCAGAAGTCTCTTCCCTCCCGCCTAACTATTCCATAAAAACATAGGATAAAGAAACCTAAAATTTGTATAATGCGCCAAGGAGGTAAACTATGGCGATTCTGCAACTAGAAAATGGAACAATTTACAGGGAACTAAAAGATATTGCTCAACAGCTAGCATCTCTGAATATCCAGCTTAACCGTTGGTCTGTGGGCGACGATCGCAACCTGCATCATCTGCTGGCACAAAATAGCCTGAACGAGGATGAAAAAGAACGGGTACTCGCCGCTTTAGATGGTTATTTTGAGCAACTGAAACAAACAGCAAGCTACCAGTCTCGCGATTTGATCGTGCTGCATCCAGAAGTGCCAAACCTCGATGCGCTGCTAGAAAAGTTTGAGCGCATCCATACCCATCCAGATGATGAGGTACGCTATATCATCGATGGAGAAGGTGTGTTTGGCTTTGTACGACCCGATGGTTCTCAGGTAGAACTCACCGTGGAGGCAGAAGAATACATCAACGTGCCAGTGGGAACCGAACACTGGTTTCACCTAACCGGGAAACGGCGAATTAAAGCAGTGCGATATTTCAGCGGTACTGAAGGTTGGGTTCCCCTCTATACAGGTAGAGAGATTCGGTTGCAACCAGCGATCGCTTAAAAATCCTCTCAGATTACCAGAGAAAATGGGATGTTAGCCTCCCCCTTTTAGGGGGAAGAAAAATTCCCTTGAGGGAGAGGTACAGCGGATTGCTTTTCGAGTGAGGTACAGCCTTGTGGCTTGGTTGTGTAGCGGCACCCTTAAGGGTGCCCGCACACCGCTGTCCTTCGGTGTACCATCACCGAGTGCAAACTGCTATAACTGTCAACTGTTAACTGTCAACTGTCAATTGAAAATGAATTAGCACGATTGTGGAAATGAACAGCCAAATGCCAGCCGATCCCCGTTTAGACTTGATCCGTACTGCCCATCATTTTTACAACCAAGGTTGGATGGTAGGAACTGCGGGAAATCTTTCAGCGCGGTTGCCTGATGGTAGCGTTTGGATTACCGCCAGCGGTCGTTCTAAAGGGAAATTAGCGCCCGAAGATTTTGTTCTGATAAATTCAGACGGTGAGGTAGAACAGGCTGATTCTGGCATGAAACCTTCGGCTGAAACTGCGATCCACCAAACTATTTATGGGCTTTTTCCAGAAGCTTTTGCCACCTATCACGTTCACTCGATTGAGGCGAATTTAGTTTCTAGTTTTGTTTCGGGAGATAGTTTACCTTTGCCACCGTTGGAAATGTTAAAAGGGCTAGGAATTTGGCAAGAAAATCCTAATTGTGTCATGACTGTTTTTGCCAATCATTTACAAGTTTCTCGCATTGCAGATGAAATTAAACAGCGCTTCACCACAAATCCCCCGCAAATACCTGCCCTGTTGATCCGCAATCACGGCGTTACTGTCTGGGCGCCTTCGCCCGAAGCTGCCCAGAATTACATCGAGTTGGTAGAATACATTTTCCGCTACATGGTAGCTGCTCGCCAGAGAGGCATTTGAGGAAAACGTGACCTTTTTAACTATGATTGCCAATGACTAACCCGACCATTCGCGTTGTTGCCCGTCTTGTTGCTGTGCCTGAGAAAGTAGAGGCGCTCAAAACTGTTCTCTTAGCGCTAATTGAACCAACTCGACAGGAAACAGGTTGCATCAGCTACGAACTGCTGCAAAACCAGTTTGATCCGACAGATTTTACATTTGTAGAGGAGTGGACTTCTAACGAAGCTTTGGATAATCATTTAGTTTCGCCTCATATCGAGGCAGCGATCGCCAAACTGGAAGGTTTGATTGCTGCTGAACCGGATATCCGCCGCTATAATCTTTTGGCTTAGATCTAGCTGCGATCGCTTCCCCTATTCTGCGCCAATTGCCGATCGAGCTTGTGAAATCTTCCTTAAATCTCCACTTAGCCCCTAGATATTACGGAGTTTATGCTTGCCTTTTCTCTTGGACGGGGGTACTATTGATCTTTACCAGTAAAATCCAGTAACCCTACCGAAAAACCGTAGATGATTGGGAGGCAATGGCATGAGGTTGTGGCAGCAGGTATTGAAACGATGGCAAAGCTTTGCTGGACTCAGCAGTAGATTTAGGTTGAATTCGGTCAAAAGTTTTGTATCGCTGTTTTTGGTAGGGGCGAGTTTGAGCGTTGCGATCGCCTCCTGCTCTGGTGGAAACACGAGCAATACTCCCGCGGGGAGTCCAGGCGCTAGTCCAGTGGCACAGAAAAAGCAGGATGTGGAAGTAACCCTGGTTTCCTTTGCCGTTACCAAAGCGGCTCACGAAGCCATTATCCCCAAATTTGCCGAAAAGTGGAAGCAAGAGAGCAACCAAAACGTCACTTTCAAAACCAGTTATGGTGGATCGGGTTCTCAAACTCGCGCCGTGATTGATGGTTTGGAAGCAGATATCGTTCACTTGGCGCTCGCCTTAGATACCCAAAGAATTGAAAAAGCCGGATTAATTCAACCGGGATGGGAAAAGGAAGTTCCTAACAACGCCATTGTTTCTAAATCCGTTGCCGCATTAGTCACGCGCGAGGGTAACCCAAAAGCGATTAAAGATTGGTCAGATTTAGGGAAAGATGACGTGAAACTGATTACCGCCGATCCCAAAACATCGGGGGTGGCTCGCTGGAACTTCTTAGCACTTTGGAATTCCGTCATCAAAACGGGTGGCGATGAAGCCAAAGCGCTAGATTTTGTCACCAAGGTTTATAGAAACGTCCCCATTTTAACCAGGGATGCTCGCGAAGCCACCGATGCCTTTTTCAAGCAAGGTCAGGGGGATGCGCTAATTAACTACGAAAATGAAATTATATTGGCACAACAAAAGGGCGAAAAAGTCAATTATGTTGTTCCAGATGTAAATATTTCGATTGACAATCCGATTGCCGTGGTAGATAAGAACGTAGATCGCCACGGCACGCGGGAAGTTGCGGAAGCATTTGTCAAATACCTGTTTACTCCAGAAGCGCAACAGGAATTTGCTAAAGTCGGTTTCCGCCCTGTGGATCAAACAGTTGCTCAAACGAAGGAATTTGCAGATAAGTATCCCAAAGTCAGCAAACTGGGAACAGTTCAAGAATTCGGCGGTTGGGATGCAGTTCAAAAGAAATTCTTCGAGGACGGGGCTGTATTTGACCAAATTCAAAGCAAAAATCAACGGTAATTAGTCATAGCTCAATTGACTAATAATATCAAGCCCAGTGGCATCGGTAGTTGAGCCGGG